>NZ_JAYMYJ010000013.1:0-29148 GCF_035668035.1 Candidatus Thiothrix phosphatis
TTTAAAACGGTGATTTTGACGAAAGTGGGTCAGTTTTCAGTCGGTGTTGACACTGTTGCTGGTACTGCTCTTCTGCATCTTCCCGACGACGCACCAGAATGGCTGTTACCCGCGCCACAACGCAGGTCATCCCATCCGGGTGCTTGAAAGCAGCGGACAATCTCCCTACGTCATGACCTTGCCCATCCTGCAACAACCACTTCCCATCCTGATTGCACAAGTGCAGCACATCACCTGCTGACAGGGCTGCGATAGCTTGATGTACAGGTCGCCCCAGTGCGTAGCGTCCGGCAAATCCAATATCAACCTCCTTCAGGGAAAGTTGGTGATAGTGCCGCTCCATGACAGGTGAAGCTGGTGGAATAGCAACAGGTGAACGGACTAACAGGGCAGGGGAGGCAGGTAGCCTGTCAAGCAACGGATGCCCCCGGCTGAAACGTGCCAACAATAATGTCTGCCTCGCACGGGTCATTGCCACGTAGTACAACCTCCGGGCTGCATCCCTGTCTTCATTTTTCCCAATCTTGTCCCACCCGCCATCCAGTACGGCAACATGGTTGAACTCAAGCCCCTTGGAACGGTGGGCAGTCATCAGCAACAAGCCCGTCTGACGGCGGCGGATTTCCCGGCCCCATTCTGCCAGCCAGTCCAAGAAATGTTCGGTAGGTAGTTCTTCACCCCCTGTTTCTATAGCATAGGCATCCACTGCCTCATGCAACAACTGCCACCATTGCCCCTGTGGGTGGTTCTCCAGCCATTGTTGCAACTGTACTGCACTGACCAGCTTGCCTGCCTCATGGCGTAACCAGCCAACCAGTGTCTGGGTTTCCCGCAACCGCCAGAATTGGGCACTTTCCTCGTCAGCCATCTGTACAGGAATACCTTGCCACTCACAGTATGCCCTGATTGGTTCCAGATATTTCCATTCGCGGGCAATCACGGCACATTGATCCCACTGCCAATCCGGTGTCAGGCTCGCCAGTCGCTGGAACTCACCCATAACAGCCAGTGCCTGTTCCACAAGGTTATCGCCTACCGGAAGCACTTGCACCCGTCCTTGACCAACCCTGTCCAATACCTGCCAGTCCCCACCAGAGGGGGCTTTGCGCCTTCCCCGGTCAATGCTGATCGGGTTATCTACTTTCATCCGGTTGCCCGCAGGCTGGATCAACAGGTTGGCAGCCTCAATGATATGGGAGGTAGAGCGGTAATTCTCGGTCAGGAAGGACGGCTTGGCTGCATAGTCCTGCTCAAAACGGCGGATGAACTCAACCGATGCACCGTCAAAGGCGTAGATGTTTTGGTCATCATCCCCCACCGCAAACAGGCTGAGTTTCCCCTCCTCATCCTGCACCGTGCGCCCGGCAAGGGCTGCAATCAGCTCGTACTGTTCAGGGCCAACATCCTGATATTCGTCCACCAGTATCCAGCGGAATCCTGCCAGCAAGCGTTCACGCTGTTCATCTGCCTCATCCGGCGGCAACCCTGTCCCGTTCAACAGGGAAACAGCCTGTTGGAGGATTTCCCGGAACACATCCCCACCCACTTGCTCATGTTTGTGCAGGCGTTCGGAGAAACTTGCTCCCACTAGGCGCATTGCCAGAGCATGACAGGTCAGCACAGTCACACCCTTGGCATCAGCACCAATCAACTCGTTCAGACGTTTGCGGATTTCCACCGCTGCGTGCCGGTTATAAGCCAGTGCCAGAATACCCCGTGGATTCTCCCGCCTGACCCGCACCAACCAAGCAATGCGGTGTACCAGCACCCGCGTTTTGCCTGATCCCGGCCCCGCCAATACCAGCACATTGGTCTGCTCCCGGTCGTCCGTCACGATACGCTGCTGGATTGGGTTGTTCAGGTCTTCCACAATCTTGCGCCATGATTCCGGGGTAGTCTGGCGGGCAAGCTCCTTTTCTTGGTCGGGTAGCCAGCGGTTGAGGAAGGCGTCCCGCCCCAAACTGAAATAATCCATCGACAGGCGCAAGGCATCAGCCATGGTTTCAAGGCCACGCTGCACATATTCCGCCATGATATGTATCTGCAATACCTGCTCGTCGTAATGCAACTGGAGCGGGGTGAAGTCGGCTTTGCTGAAGTTACGCCGTTCTTTCCCCAAATGGATCGTCATGGCAGGGCGAAAAACTGCCAGTCCCTTGTTGAGACGGATGACCTCTTGCTCATGCAGCCACAACAGTGCGCGATCCATAAGGCGGGATGGCTCCCTGACTTCGGCACAAAGCATGATGTCAGCCTTGATGGCTGCCAGTAATTTGCCAAGGGTGGTTTCTGCCAACAAGTCAGTTCCCCGTGTCCCAGTAGGCAAGCATGACAACAGGTGTTGCAACAGGTGATTCGCGGCCACCCGCCGCAATTCAGCCGTCTTGGTCAGGTCAGGCCATTTCCGCAAAAGATGGACTTCCAGTGTGTCTGCATCTATGCGCCTGACCCGTACACTGCCATTACCCCCATCATCACCACGCCCGTCATTGGCAAGACTGCGGATAATGCGCCCCAACCTTTCCGGCAAGGCATTAGGGTGTCCTGCATCCTTGAGCTTTTGGGCTGCCGTGCGTAAGTGCAGGACAGAGAAATCCCCTTTACCCAAATCCGGGGCAAACTCGCGCAACGTCTCCAGCAATGCTGTTTCCAACTCCACCGCTTCCGCAAACCGCTTACGGGATGAGCGTTCCACCCCTGTATGGACAAAAGAGGTCAAGGCGGTGTCATTGCTGGCAAGACCAAAGTGTTCCAGGTCGTGCAGGGCTTTGCGGACAGTCTCCGTCGTCAGTCCAGACAATCCCATGAGTTCATCCGTGGAAATGCCATCGTCAGCATCAGCACTGATAATGGCTGATACCAAAGCCAGTAACTGACGGCGATAATCTTCCGTCAAGGTGGTTTTCGCCAAGCGTTCCCGCGCCTGTTCAAGGGATGCTACCCGCAAAGAGGAAGGGAATACCTGCACCTGATTTTCTTCACGGGTCAGCAGGGTAGCTTCTTCCAACCAAGAGATGGCAGTACGCACACGGGTATCATCGCTGGTGGAATCACGCTCAAATTGCCCTTCTTCTTCTGCCGCCAATATTTCCCCGGTGGTGGCCACCACCTCCCCACCAAGCTGTTTCTTGCGGTCAATGTTGCGCAGGGATTTCAGGATCGCCTGAATTTCGTTGCGGGTCAGGCGCGAACGGGCCGACATACCAAACTGACGCTCCACATCTTCCAGCGTATACAACAAAACGCAACGGGCAGCCTGCCGGTCACGCCCGGCACGTCCGGCCTCTTGCAGGTAGTTTTCCAGTGAACCGGGGATGTCGGCATGGATGACAAGCCGCACATCCGGTTTGTCGATCCCCATACCGAAGGCATTGGTGGCAGCGATAACCCGCAGTTCCCCCCGGATAAAGCTCTCCTGTACCGTCTTTTTGTATTCAGGGGAGAGGTTGGAATGGAAGTGGTCAGCAGCCATACCTTTGCTACGCAGGAACTCGGCAATTTCTTCCGTGCGGCGGCGGGTCGCACAATACACAATGGCTCCACCTGGTTGGTCGGGTGGCAGACATTCCGCCATAACCTGATACACATGGGCAAACTTCGCATCAAGGGAAGTGGGCATCACATCAAAGGTCAGGTTGGTGCGCTCGGATCCTCCGTCAAACAGTTGCAGTTCAATCCCGACCTTTTCCTGGAAATAACCGATGATGTCTTCCACTACTTCCGGTTTGGCGGTAGCGGTCAGGCATAAAACAGGCGGCACAACCCCTTCGCCTGCCTTGGTACGGATAAACCTGCCCACGTAACGGTAGTCAGGCCGGAAATCATGCCCCCACTTGGAAATACAGTGCGCCTCGTCCAGTACCCACATACCGATTTCGCGCTGCTCCAGTACCTTGCGTAAGGTCTTGCTGCGTAGCTGCTCCGGGGCAATCAGCAGAATACCCACATCCCCCAACCGCACCCGGTCAAGCACATCTGCCCGCTCCGGCATGGACAACAGGCCATTGATAGCGGCACAGCTCGTAATACCCCGTGCCTCCAACCCTGCCACTTGGTCAGCCATGAGTGCAACCAGTGGGGAAATCACCAGAGTCAATGCCCCTGTTTTGTCAAAGCGCGACAGGGCAGGGAGCTGGTAACAGACAGACTTGCCTGTTCCTGTCGGCAGGATACCCAATACATGCTTGCCTCCCATCGCTGCCTCGACAATGGAGCGTTGTAACGGCTTGCCATGCTGGTCGGCAGGTTCGGGGCGGAAATCCGGGATATGCTTGAACCAGCGGTTCAGCTCACGCTTTGCATCGTGCCGTTCCCTGCACCATTGGCAATCAGGGTCTGTGCAGGCAGTATCTCGTAATTGCTTAACCATTGTGGCGGCCTGCGGAAACTGGTGCAGAACCCACGGTGGCATCACCGAATTGCCCCCCGCTACGGACAGCCATGCCATTGCATACGCCAATGCCCATCCCGTATCGGCAGTTTCCAGAAGGGTACGGCTATGGGTCTGGCAGGCTTGGCCTTGCAACAACCTGCCAATAACCCCACGGGCTTCACCATCAGCAGGACGGGGTTGGCGGCGGATAGCCGTGAAGAAAGCATCAAACCCAGCCGACTGAGCACCTGCGGTTGTCAGCCAGTGCCAAGCCAACAGGCGGTCTGGAGCCGTTTCCCGTAATGCCATGAAAGCCCGCCCCTGATCCTGAAAAACCTCCAGCGTCAACCGCGCATCCAGTTCAGGGTCATTGATCTGGCAACGTTTCAGTTGCCCATCCTGATAATGTTTGACCAGATGGTGGTAAGGGTTACGGGGAAATGCCAACGGGTTCAGGCAAAGGGTATCAATGGCAGGGAGCTGGAGCAGTTTCAGGTCAGGCTTGGCTGCTTGCAGATGGGGAATATCGAAAGCAATCAGATTATGCCCCAGTAGCAACGACAACCCGGAAGCAAAGCCATCAAGGCGGGGCAGGGCGGCAAGCACCTCACCTTTCCCGTGGGTCAAAGCCAGCCCGGAATCACCACGCACGGCGGCAAACTGGTGGATACGGGCATCACGCCGCCCCACTTCCAGATCCAGGGACAGGCAGCGGGTAATAAAGCCGGATGCTTTTGGCAGTTCACCTTCCCGGTCTGACATTTATTCCCTTGTTAATATGGCAAATATTTACCCCATCATAAGTATTTTGAACAACATCGGCAAACTTGAGTGCTGAATTAGACTCAAGCCAGCATGAAATCATCCAGTTGCGAATGGCTGGCAATGATGAGCTTCTCATCCACCTCATAAGCCTTAGACAAATCTATGCTTGCTTGTAACAACAATGCTTCGTTGCGTCCAAAGTCAAAAGCAGCTTCGGTCAGTTTACCCAAACGGTCATACTCCGCATTGATCGCAGCCACTACTTTTTGTTGTACCTTATCCAGTTTGGCAAGGAAGGCATCCATTTCTGCTTTCATCCGTTCGACCAACTGACCATCTTTACCCGTCATGAATTCCGCCAGCATCTTGCCAGCCAATGATCCAATCACAGCCCCCAGCACTGGTACGGGAATCAATGTCTGTCCTGCCGCCGTGGCCAAACCCACAATAGCCGACTCGGCACAGACCACCAGCCCCAGATCCATGAACGCTTCAGCATCAATTTTCCCGGCATGGTAATCCCGCCAGAGTGAGCCTACTCCCTTTGCTGCACTGACTACCGCGCCAGCAAATGGAGCTGACAAAGCAGCATGGTTGGTCAACAGGTAAATGGAGCCACCCGCAACCGCACCACCAGCCGCGCCTTTCAATGTGCTTACGCCAAGCTCTTTCCAGTCTTCAGCAGTTAGACCACCCTTAAAAGGATTCTTACCTTGCTTGTATTTTGAATACAATCCGGCTGCCAGAGAAACAGCCCCGCCTACTGCCCCGGCAACAGCAGCGGCTTTCGCCGCTTCAGTCAGACTTGCCTGATGATCCTGAGTAATCTGGTCTTTTATTTCCCTGTTTTCTGCGTCTAACTGTTTCTCATGGTTATCAAGGGTTTCATGTATTTTGCCCTGTTGTACCTCGGAGTAGTCTGACACACCAGGTTTCACGACTTCATTAAAAGCATGACCGCTTTTGCTTTCAATCTCTTGAACTTTCTCGCGTATCGCGTTGATACTTTTCTGGGACAACCCCTCCACAGGCTCACCATTCACTACCTTCATAATGGTTTCATGATGATCTTTAGGAATGTGGTAGTAAGATCCATCCCGGCCAAAATTGGCGTACTTGTCCATGTGTTCCATCACATGATCCAGGTTTTTGCTTGCGCCATTGATAAACTTCGACTGTACGGCTGTGCCATCAATCAGGTAGTCTTCCGGTGCTGTGCGACCAACCCCATCAAAAGTGGCAGCCATTCCTTCCTGGTGGAGGGCGGAGCGGGCATTGCGGATACCTACCTCAACCTGTTCCGCAATCTCGCCATGTTTGGTCAGCTCACTCCCCAAAATCTTGTTGGGACTACCAACAAAATCCCTAACCTTATCGACTTGTTCCAACGCCTTGGTAAAAGCAGCATCCTGAGCCAGTTGGCTAGTCAGTTCACTCTGTATACGATGGTTATTGATTGAATCAACCACCACCGCACTAACCTGATCCCTAATCAAATGATCACGCGGAACACACGATTTACTCATGCATTAACCTTCTTGTTCAGGAGAGCTGATAGTAAATGCACATGGTTGACGAGTGCGCCCAATCGGTCTTTGTCGGTTGCTGTAAATTGCCTATAGTCTGATGGAGCACTGGACTTGAGCACTCCCAACAGGCGTTTCATTCCATCCACTTGCGTAACAGTCAATGAATGAAGACGGGAAACTTCACTACGGGCAGTATCGAATTGTCTGGTATACACCTCAATCTCCCGACGTTTTTGATTTGCTTCTTCCGCAATTGCCTTGTTTTTAGAGCGTGCGAAGAACGCTCCCCCGACGAGTGCAGCACCTCCAATAGCCCATCCTACAGGCCCTGCCATGGCAAGAAGAGCATTACCTGCCGCCATGCCACCGCCTCCAGCCGCCAGAGCCCCACCACCTAACCAAGCAAGTGCCGCATTGGTTGCGGCGGCTCCTCCCAATGCAGAAATTGCCGTGCCGGTTGAAGCAGTTCCGAAGGTTGTCGCAATGGCCATGGCAGCAGTAGGTGCAAATGCCGCAACCCCTGCGCCGGTCGCAACACCAGCAGCAACTGAACCTCCCGCCTTGACGTTGACTTTTTCAGATTCTTTCTGGATTTGCTGGACGAGCTGGGTAAAAGTTCGGTATTCCGCCCGGAACTCTGCGAAAGTCCGGTCAAACTCCTTCGGTGTATTCGCCAGGGTATTTATATATCCCTCAACAGCACCGATGACCACTTCACTTGAAGTCTTTCGAAGTGTGTAAAGTTCCTCACTGCCTGTGCGTAGTGCCGCCATCGACTTTTGGTAAGCACTGTGTGCATTTTCCAATCCTTTTAGGGCAGATTCTTTCAGGTCACCATTTAACATAAACATCCTTATTTGTTTTTTATTGAGCTTTAATAATCTTAGCTAATGGCAATATTATTGTATATAGAAATTCACCATGCGACGCTCACACCTTGGACAAAACCTGCCAGTCCCGGTACGGGTCTGGCTTCCCGCCAAGCGTAGCGCGGAAAAACAGTTGTGAGGCACGAACATCTGTTTTGGAGTCCCCGGCGCAGCACCATGCTGCCCAACCAGCAGGCAGGGCAGCATCCAGCTCCGCCGCAATACAGTCTCACGCAGTGAGACCTTCTTAAAAGCTGGATTACCCGAAAAATATCGCATAGCGGGTGTGGATCAGAAATACTGGGGATTCCGCAAGCACCATGATCCTTCCTGACGCACGGGTATCAGCCCCGTCACACTGCGCAAAATGAACAGGATGATGCTGGTTTTCCATCAGTGACTACCCGAATGTGCTGGTAGCTTGGTACACCAACAGCTTGAAGTGGAAAACACCATCCTCGTATACGCCGACTGGACAAGGGTTGCCTTGGACTTACCACAAACATTTGAGTTACAATGTATCGCATTAGTATCAGGAGTTTCTGCCATGGCAACAACAACCATGATTCATGTCCGGCTTGACGATAGCCTGAAAAAGGATGCCTCTACGGCACTGGAGGCAATGGGGCTGTCATTGTCCGATGCCATACGTGTTTTTCTGACCCGTGTTGCTGCTGACCAGAAGTTCCCCTTTGCCTTGCAGGTCCCCAATGCTGAAACCCGTAAGGCAATGGAAGAAGCGCGGGCCATTACCAAAGCACGTTTCGATAACCAGCAAGGTCTGTTAGATGCCCTTGACCACGAATGACAAACGGGCATCCATGCCCCGTGCCAGTGACTACACCAAAACCTTCCATAAAGACTGGCAACGCCTGACCCGTTCCGGGCGTTACAAGATGAAACAGTTGAAAGAGGTCATGTTGCTGCTAATTGCCAATGATGAACCATTGGGAGCAGAGTGGAAGGATCATGCCCTGACCGGGAACTGGGATGATCACCGTGAATGTCATGTGGGCGGTGACTTCCTGCTGATTTACCGCCTGGAACAGCAAGGCAAACAGGAAATGATTGTTTTCGTTCGGGCAGGCACTCACGCAGAACTGTTTGAGTAGCCCAAACCAGCAAATACTTTCCGTCAGGTATCAGCCTGTTGGAACAAGAGTGGATGGCGCAAGCCTTCCTCTTCTGATACTTGCCAGTCCCTGCAAGGGTCTGGCCTCCCGCCAAGCGTAGCGCGGAAAAACAGTTGTGAGGCACGAACATCTGTTTTGGAGTCCCCGGCGCAGCACCGTGCCGCCCAACCAGCGGGCAGGGCAGCATCCAGCTCCGCCGCAATATGGCCTCACGTAGTGAGACCTTAGACTTCCCCGCCCAAAATCCCGCCACTCTCCAGCAGCAGGACAAAGCAGGGCAGGAAGTAGCCTATAACAGGCCACGTTCCGCAAAAGACACCACCGAATCCCCCACCACAAAATGATCCAACACCCGCACATCAATGAGTGCCAGTGCATCTTTGAGCTTCTGGGTAATGCGCTCATCCGCCTGACTGGGTTCAGGCACACCCGAAGGGTGGTTATGGGCAAAAATCACTGAAGCCGCGTTATGGTACAGGCAGCGTTTCACCACTTCGCGGGGGTGTACGCTTGCCCCGTCAATCGTGCCATTGAACAGCTCTTCAAAGGCAATCATCCGGTGACGGTTATCCATGAAGAGCACACAAAACCGCTCTGATGGCAGGTCACGCAAACGCGAACTAAGATAAAACCGCACGGCATCCGGGTCACTCAGCGGCTCACCCCGCTGCAACTTTTCCCCTAGCCACCGCTGGCACAGTTCCAGCACTGCCCGTAATTGCACATAGGTCATCTGGCTGACCCCCAACGCCCTGAAATCCTCCTCATCCGCAAGGAACAATTCCCGTAATGACTGAAAGTTAAACAGTAACGTGGTGCGTGCCAGCTCCACGTTCTCCCCCATGAACAGGCTGAGTAATTCAGCATCCGACAAGGCTTGTGAACCCCTGCCCAGTAATTTGTAAGCCGGTGTATCAAAAACCGGGATTTGTGGTTTCCTTTCCTGTGTTTTCATGTTTTCCGTCCTCTTAAAAAAAATCAGGTCACTGCCGCCTGGCGGCTATGCCCTTCGGCGAGAACGGGGGTAGCGGCATCCATGATGGACGGTGGGGAGGGGGATCACCCGGTCTGCACAAGCGCAGCGCGGAAGATTGGGGATACCCCACCGTCCACGTAGCCTGTCATGGAAGCAGCGGGGGGCAGCGCCCCGAAAGCACCAACACCCAGCCAGTCCCGGCCACGGGTCTGGCTACCCAAACCCAAGCGGAGCGCGGAAAAACCTGCGTGAGGAACGAACGGTGGTTTTGGAGGCGTCAGGGATGAGGAGGGCTAAAGTCCCGCAGGGATGCAGCGACAGCGGAACCCGTAGCAGCCCGTCCCGCAGGGGACGCACTGAAGTGATGAAGAGCGGTACGTGGAAACTGAATACTTACCCGAAAGATGGATGGGACACAGATCGGGAAAGGTAGCTGGTACAGAAACAAGAAACGTCTGTACCAACCAACGTTACTTATTTTTGCTTGGCTTCTTGCAGGTTAATACGTGCCTGATGCCCATGCTTTTCCAGCAGATGTAACAAATTTGCCCCATTCAACAAGGTTAAGGGCTTATTCGCTGCAAACTCGTAAGCATCTGGACCATAATTTGCTGTCGTGACTAAGATACCTTTGGTTGCACCTTCATGCATTACCGTGCCATGTAAATCCCGCACCGCAGAAACACCAACTGTATTGGTATAACGTTTAGCCTGAATGACAATCTTCCCACCCCGAATAGGGTCAGGATCAAATGCCACTGCATCAACACCACCATCACGGCTAGCTTGCGTGACTTTGACTTCACCACCAGAAGCAGAGAACTCCTTGGCAAATACTTCGCGGATGAGGTGTTCAAAGTCCTCCCATCCCATAGTTGCCAGATTGACAGAAGCATCAAGGCTGTCTGCCACGTCGTAGCTATTAACAAAACGCCGGTCTTCCCTGTTGATATTCAGGATAGGAGCCACCGCAGTCATACCATGCAATTTGCTGCTCCCAACCCCTTTAAGGGCCTTGAAGCAGGCTTTTGGCTCGACCTGTGCAAGGTTGATTTTAAGGAAATCTTCTTTCTTTGCATGAATGGAAAGGATACAGGTTATCGTATGGTTGCCAGTTGTCTTGTCTATAGCTGTTACCAAGCCATTTAGCACCACAGCCGACAAGGCATCTATAGTGTCGGCCTCAAACAACTCGTGCAGGGTTCGCAAAACAATCTGGTACAAGGCATCATCATAAAGCGTGTCCAATGCCCTATCAGAAAGGAACACTTCATTGATGCTGCGTTTGCTCTGGACAAACTTCACTTCCGCCAAGGACGGCATATGCTCACGGGCTGGCAACGCATAGTCCACCACTAATACGCCACTATCGTCTTGGTACTCCATATCAAAACTTTGTGGAAAACCATCAGGGTATTGGGATCCTCCCAGCACCATTTCGCAGTAGTCCAGAATGGCATCAGACTCCTTACGCTGGTAGGCATCCCGCTTTGCATCAATCCGGGCATTTTCTTCGGCCTGCTGGGTCAGATATGCCTGATTCTCCTGCTCCCACTCAAGGCACTTTGCTTCGTGATCACGTTCTGCAATTTGCTTGCGTTGCTCAAACTCCGCCAGAATGGCTACATTCCGAGCCGCTACCGCAGCACACTGGTTTTGCCACGCCTCCAATGCGGCCTCACACTCATGCTGGTGCTGTTGAACAGCGCCAGCATAGGCTGATTCTGCCGCATCATCCTGTTTCTTACGCATGGATGGCATCAACCTTGCCAAAAGTGTGCGCTTGGGCTGGAAGTCATCCTGTCTGGGCTTCGATTTAAGGTTTGGCTCTTGGGGAAGAGCCACGAGCTTGGGAGTGTTCAGGCAAGGTGCGCTTGGTCGGGGTTTGTCAAAAGGCGCATGTGACTTGATAGTTTCCCAGTCGATTGCATCATTCACATCCAGTGTATATTGCAAAAGATGACGCACATCCTCAATTTTCTGTCTGGCTTCCTGCGTTTGGTCTTCGGCAGATTGCTTCAAGTCTTCCCACTCCTGACGCAACCGCTCCTTTTCCCGTTCTTTTTCGGCCAGCAGGACTTGTTTCCGGGATTTTTCGTCATCAGCCTGACGGACTTTCTCCCGCTGTTGCTGCGTTTTCAAGAGTCGCTGCTGCCACTGTTCTTCCCATTGCTTCCGTTGCAACCTGGCTTTGTACTCAACAATCCCCTTGTCCGACCCTTTGATCTCACGCCACTTGCCAAGGCCAGAATGCTCGACGACGACATGGTAGGTAGCCCTTGTCATAGCCTGTTACCTCCTTGTCATTTGCATTTCTTTTTGGACTTACTGATAGAACCATTCTTACACAAGAATTTACCGTCCGCTGTGCAAGCCTGAACTCCACCTTTTTTACCAGCACACGGTTTGTTTCCTTTCCCCGCATAAGCATTTGAGGTCAGAGCAACACCAAGCAGGCATATGCCCAAGAAACGCAGAATTCTCATGTAGAACACCCCTGAATGATGGAAAAACAGTCTAATAATACTTTTCTTTTACAGATCATAAAACCTTTGTTTTGATCTGCCATAAACCAGCGACTAAATGACCAAACTCAAGGGCAACACTATTTGGTGAACAAGACAGGTTGCAACACCTCATCAGATGCCTGTACTTAAGTCCCCTCCCATTGTGTAAAATCGGATAAAACATATACAAGAAGGCTTTCCAGTGCTTAAACCGTTTTTTCAGACCTGCCTATTTTTCTTATTGTCAGTACCCAGCCTGCCGCTATTGGCAGACACCACCATCACTGTCCCCCTCGACAGCACGATTAACCAAACCTACACCTGCAACTTGGAAGGGCAGGTAGTGAAAGTCAGCGACGGTGACACCATCACCGTGTTGGACAGCAGCAAAACCCAGCACAAGGTCAGGCTGGCAGGCATTGATGCACCGGAGAAAAAGCAAGATTTCGGCAATGCTGCCCAAAAAGCACTAGCGGGGAAAGTGGCAGGGCAAACAGTTTGTGTCTCGTGGCACAAGAAAGACAAATACGGGCGGCTGGTAGGGAACATACTAATCAACAACCAATCTGCCAATTTACAGATGATTCAAGAAGGCTTTGCCTGGCATTACAAGAAGTATGCAGGGGAACAGACGGCGGATGAACAAACCGTGTTTGCCCAGGCC
Organism: Candidatus Thiothrix phosphatis; assembly: GCF_035668035.1. Taxonomy (NCBI): domain Bacteria; kingdom Pseudomonadati; phylum Pseudomonadota; class Gammaproteobacteria; order Thiotrichales; family Thiotrichaceae; genus Thiothrix; species Candidatus Thiothrix phosphatis. The sequence goes on from NZ_JAYMYJ010000013.1 coordinate 12,816, forward strand.
GAGACCAACGCACGACTGGCAGTCATTGGTCTGTGGTCACAACCGTACCCGGTTGCCCCTTGGGATTGGCGTGACGGGCAAAAACAGTCTTCAGCAAGACAGGCTCACCAACAGCCTGCTGCCGCTGACAAGTTGCAGGCAAACAGCAGTTTTACCTGCGGTGAAAAGCGGTTTTGTACCCACATGGATTCCTGTGCTGAAGCAACCTTTTACCTGACCCAGTGCGGCCTCTCCCGGCTGGATAAGGATGGGGATGGAATTCCTTGTGAAAGCCTGTGCAAACGCTAAGGCTGCCTAATCAGGCCATACCTGAAGCTCAATCGTGCCAGTGTTGTTCCCGTAGGCAAATGCCGCATCATTGGCAAACACCCACAACCGTCCGCTGGCGGGTGCGGTGAATGTTCCCTCGATCCCCATCCTGATGGGATGGGACATGGCCTTGTCCACCACACCAATGAGCTGGAACCAGTGTGCGACAGGCACACGCCGCATCCAGCCAAACAACCACAACATCCATCTTGAGTAACCATTGGCATCACACACGATGTACCAGTCTTGCCATGAGCCGGTGGCACGGTAACGGTACTGCTTGCCCTGTATCAGGTCAGTACCTGTGTCATTCCATTTGAGCCTGCTGTCTACCGTTACCATGACTACCATCCTCATTCATTACTGTACAGCACTACCCGGTTGGGGTTGCTCCTTCAGAATCCAGGTCGCCTCTTCTGGGTTCAGCGGCATCAGGGCAAACCCACCGCCGGTATTCCCAAAGGTAACAACCTTCCCGTTTTTGCCCGGCATCCGGTAATAATCCGCTGGTGCATCCAGCAGGCGGCGGTAGCTGGCTGCTGAAATCGGGAGGTAAGGGTACTGCAACTTGCGCACCTCTTGATAGAAATCATCGCATGTTCCCTTCAGGGGTTTTAGCTTGCCAATGGGGTAATAATAGCGGCGTTTCATACACCATCCTCCCCATGCAAGGTGTCATAAACCTCCTGATAAACAGCACCACCCAATGCACCGTCACGGTAATCCTGTGCAGCACAGGCAAGGACAAAATCCACATCGGTCATCGCCGTGCCATCATCCGTCTCATACAAGGCAAACAAGCCATCATAGAGCTTGGCATACTCCGTAAAGATGCACCGCTCGCCTTGGGCATAGCGTTCCAAAACTGCATCGGCATACGCCATTTCCTTATCCTGCATGGGTAGCCCCCTTTGCAACTGCACGGATGGCTTCATGCAAACAGGGGTCAGTGGGCGCACCCTGCCAATACGCATCCATTGCCAGACGGTTAATGACGGCCTGCACGTCTATACAGGCATCTTCATCACCCAAAATATGCTTTGCTTCTGCTTCAACATAATCAGCATCCACAATGTCTGCAAACAGCGGGGCATCCAGTCCCGTTGCCCTGACAAGCCTCAAGATTTCAAGCAAGGCAGCATCTGCACGGGTCGGGTACGGCCCTTCCATCTGCTGCGGGGTGACACGTACTTCCAGCAGCCCAATCAATTGCGCAATCAAGTCTTCCATCGGTTTTCTCCTGTCAAAAGCCATTACAAACGGGTAAGGCGTGGACAGGAAACCTGCTGTTTGCCTGCTTACTGTCCCCATCATTCGCCTTACAGCCGCCTGACGGCTATGCCCTTCGGCGAGAACGGGGGTAGCAGCATCCATGATGGACATCACCCGGCCTGCACAAGCGCAGCGCGGAAGGTTGGGGATACCCCACCGGACACGCAGCCTGTCATGGAAGCAGCGGGGGGGCAGCGCCCCAAAAAGTACCAACACCCAGCCAGTCCCGGCACGGGTCTGGCTACCCAGACCCAAGCGGAGCGCGGAAAAACCTGCGTGAGGCACGAACGGTGGTTTTGGAGGCATCAGGGATGAGGAGGGCAAAAGTCCCGTAGGGATGCAGCGACAGCGGAACCCGTAACAGCCCGTCCCGAAGGGGATGTACGTAGCTTCCTACAGATACGCAATGTTTGCTTATTGGCTAATTGCGGATATTATTGGCTAACGTTTTTCACTTTTTTGGCTATTCATGAAAACCCACTCCCTGACCATCACCCCCGAAATGCTCAAGCTGATTGCCGAGATCGACGAGTTCCGGGGCGGCTGGAAAGCCATCCACGGCATGACCCCGGAACGCCTGGAAGCCTTGCGCCGGGTGGCGACCGTGGAAAGCATCGGTTCCTCCACCCGCATCGAAGGGGCAAAGCTGAGCGATGCCGAGGTGGAAAAGCTGCTGGGCAATATCGGCAAGCAATCGTTCCAGACCCGTGATGAACAGGAAGTGGCAGGCTACGCAGAAGCGATGGAAACCGTTTTCCAAAGCCATGACGACATACCCCTGACCGAGAACTACCTGAAACAATTCCACGCCATCCTGCTGCGCCACAGCGACAAGGACACCCGCCACCGGGGACAGTACAAAACCCTGAACAACCACGTGGAAGCCTTCGACGCATCCGGCAACAGCCTTGGGGTGATTTTCAGGACTGCCACGCCGTTTGACACCCCACGGGAAATGCAGGCACTGGTGGACTGGACACGCACCACGCTGGAAGACCGCAGCCTGCACCCCTTGCTGACCATCGGCATGTTCAACGTGGTGTTCCTCGCCATCCATCCGTTTCAGGACGGCAACGGCAGATTGTCGCGGGTGCTGGCAACCCTGTTGCTGCTGAAAGCCGGGTACAGCTACGTGCCTTACACCTCGCTGGAAAGCATCATCGAACGCAACAAGGACAGCTATTACCTCGCCCTGCGCCGTACCCAAGGCACACTCGACAAGGAAGCCCCCGACTGGCTACCGTGGCTGTCATTCTTCCTGCGATCCCTGAAAGCCCAGAAAGACCACCTGGCAGCGAAGATGGCGGATAACCGGGGCTGGGAAAGCCTGCCCGCCGATAGCGTCCAGATTCTGGAATACCTCAAGGACAACGGGCGCATTACCATGAAGCAGGCGGAAGACCTCACCCAAACCCCTCGCGCCACCCTGAAACTGCGCATCGCCCAACTGCTGGAAGACGGGCATATCCTGCGGCATGGGCAGGGTAGGGGGACGTGGTACACGCGGAAAAGTGAAGCATGATTTGTCGCGCCAGTGGTACACCCAGGGAATCACTGACGGATAATCACGAAACCGTCCTTCAATACATCTCCGGTTATAAACGACCCAACACAATAACCTGAAAGTCATACCCCTAAAAGCAGATGCAATTACATAATTTCTGTAACTAATCTCTGTAACTTTCCGTTCATAAACAACTGTTATCAGTTCATCGGGTTTACACTCACACCATTCAAAAAATAAGGTTAATCTCCTGCCGTCCATCTGTTTTCCCGGATAAAGGGCGGACGGGCATAGGGCATCCATCCCACACAGGAATCGCCCACACCACACAAACCCTGATTAACCTGCACAAGGAGACTAAAGCAGTGCCGCACTATGCCCGTCATTTGTCCCGCCTGAAATCCCCCCTGTTATTTGCCTTGCTGATGCTGGCGGGTGCTGATGCATCCGCAGCCGGTGGCGGCGGTGCCGGTTTGCCGTGGGAAACCCCGCTCCAGAACCTGCTGGCCTCCCTGACCGGCCCGGTGGCACAGGTACTCGGCACAATCGCCATCGTGTTCGTTGGCCTTGGCCTGGCTTTCTCCGAAGGTGGCGGCATCATGCGTAAAGCCCTCTGGGTCGTATTCGGCCTGTCCATTGCCTTTGCTGCAACTACCTGGGGTTTGACCTTCCTCGGCTTTGGCGGTGGTGCAAGCGTATGAGCCAACGGCAGGCCAACCACCCCGAAGGCTATGAAGCCCCTGTCCACCTGTCACTGGTGGAGCCAGTGCTGGTGGCTGGCCTGCCTCGCACGGTGGGGTTCATTTACTGGACTATCGCGGCTGCCCTGACCATCGGGATGCACCAATTGTGGATTCTCCCGGTAGCCATGCTGGGACATTGGGGGCTTGCCCGCCTGACCCGATTTGACCCGCATTTCATGGCGGTTGTCCGTGCTGGCCTGCGCCACACAAAGGACAAGTTGCCGTGACCTTTATGCACAGTGATTACCTGCTGGTTGCCATCCTGCTGACCTTTTTCCTGCTGCTGGGGTTTGGCTTCTTCATCGTCGCCCGCCAAGGCATGAGTGAACGCAAGCCGGGGCATAGTGAGGCACTGGCCGACCACCTGCAATGGGGTGCGCTGGTAGCCCCCGGCATTATCCTCAACAAGAACCGCACCCTGTTGCGCACCATTGCCTTCCGTGGCCCGGATTTGGCAGCCTCCTCCGATGAGGAAATGATGGTGGTTACAGCCAAGGTCAACAATGCCCTGAAACGCCTCGGCACGGGTTGGACATACTTCATTGAAGCCCAACGTTTCCAGCAGGACGTTTACCCGCAATCACGCTGGCCGGTGGCTGTCGCTTGGCTGGTTGACCGCGAACGTCAGGGCAACTTTGAAGAAAGGGCAGAACACTTCGAGTCATCCTACTACCTGAGTTTCGTGTGGGAACGTCCGCAACCGCTGGAAAAGAAGCTGGTAGATTTGTTCTACGAAAACCCCAAGAACGCCAAACTGGAAGACGGGTTTGCGCGGGATCTGGACTATTTCATCCGTGCCACCACCGAAATCACCACCATCCTCGACACGGTGTTCCCCAGTGTTGGCGTGCTGGATGACGGGCAACTGCTGTCTTACCTGCATTCCACCCTGTCAGCCCAAGCCCATCCGGTAGCATCCCCTGACCTGCCGATGTACCTGGATGCCTATATCCCTGACCAGCCATTCATGGCGGGGGAAGTGGCGATGGTTGGCGATTACTACATGCCCACCCTGTCAGTGACAGGTTTCCCGCACACCACTACCCCCGGTGTCCTCGACAAGCTCAATTACCTGAACATCGAATACCGCTGGGTCAACCGCTTCATCTGCCTCGACAAGGGTGAGGCGATGTCCACCATCCTGCGCCAGCGCCGCTACTGGACAGGCAAGGTGAAGAACATCTGGATCATGCTCAAGGAAACCGCTGCGGGTGAACCCAGCCGCCTGTTGAACACCGATGCCCAGAACAAGGCCGATGATGCTGATGCCGCATCCCAGGAGCTGGGGATGGATCTGGTGGCTTACGGGCAGTACACCACCACCGTGACGGTGTGGGACAAGAACCTGCAACAAGCCATGAACAAACTGCACGAGATCAAGAAAATCCTCAATGCCAGCGGCTTTGTGGTCAAGGACGAACGCATGTATGCGTTTGAGGCATGGAAAGGCAGCCTGCCGGGTGAAATCCGTGCCAATGTGCGCCGCCCGCTGGTCAACACCATCAACCTTGCCCACATGATGCCGGTGTCCTCGATCTGGGCGGGGGATGTGTCCAACCCACACCTGCTGGCCGCCTGCGGTGAAGGCAACCCGCACATGGTGTGCAGCACCACTGGCTCGACCCCGTTCCGTTTGAACCTCAATGTCGGCGATGTGGGGCATACCATCATCATCGGCCCGACCGGCTCCGGTAAGTCCACCTTGCTGGCGATGCTGGAACTGCAATGGCTCAAGTATCCGAATGCCCAGGTGATCATTTTCGACAAAGACCGTTCGGCACGCGCCTCCACGATGGCAGCCGGTGGACGCTATTATGAACCGGGCAATGAGGACGCTGCCGTGGCCTTCCAGCCGCTGGCACAGATTGACCGCGAAGGGGAACGCAACTGGGCATTGCGTTATGTGTGCGACATGCTGGAACTCCAGAACCTGACCCTGACCCCTGCGATTACCCAGGAAGTGGAAGGTGCATTACGCTCACTGGCAGACGCACCACCCGAACAGCGCACCCTGACCGGCTTGCACGCACTGTGCCAGAACGCCGACATCCGCGATGCCTTGCACTTGTACACACTGTCAGGTGCTTACGGGCAACTGTTTGATGCTGACCAGGACGAACTCAAAAGCAGCTTCTGGCTGATGTTTGAGATGACCCATGTGATGGAGATGGGGGAACAGGTTGTCATCCCCACCTTGTCTTACCTGTTCCACCGTATCGAAAAACGCTTTGACGGTCGTCCAACCCTGCTGGTGCTGGACGAGTGCTGGCTGTTCCTACGCCACGGCATTTTTGCCAGCCGCCTGCAAAGCTGGTTGAAAACCCTGCGCAAACGCAACGTGTATGTGGTGTTTGCCACCCAGGAACCGGCGGATGCAGCCGAATCTAGCATCAGCCCTACCATTATCAGTGCCTGCCCGACCCGGATCTTCCTCCCCGACGCGGAAGCCACCGTCCCAGAGGTGGCGAAGTATTACAAAACCTTCGGCCTGACCGATGCCGAACTGCACATTATTGCCAATGCCCAGCAGAAACGGGATTACTACTACCGCAGCATCAAGGGCAGGCGCTTGTTTACCCTCGATATGGGGCCGGTTGCCCTGGCATTTGCCGGGTTCTCCAACCCCAAACAGCAAGTGTTCCTCGATACCATCGAAAAGAAGTTGCCAGCCAGCCGCTGGGCTGCCGCCATCCTTAAGTACAACCATCTGGACTGGGCAGTGGAGCTGCTCGAACCACCACGGAGGAAAGCTGCATGAACAGGACGTTCAACCTGAAGGCGCTGATGCTGGCGGTAGCACTGCTGGTATTAACCAGTACCCAAGGCAGGGCAGCCTTGCCCGTGGTTGATTACGGCAACCTGACCCAAAGCCTGTTGCAAGTGACCCATGCCGTCACCCAAATCCAGAACCAGATCCAGCAGATCAACCAGATGGCACAGACCCTGCAAACCATCGGTGGCAGCCAGTACGCCAATGTGGCAGGCGGCCTCAACGGGCAATTGCAGGAGATGCAAAATACCCTGGGGACACTGACACAGGTTTCCCAATCGGTAGGCAATATCCAGAACGAGTTCAACACCCTGTTCCCAGATCAAGCCAGTTGGGACAACTACGACTTCAGCAACTTTGGCAACAAGCTGGATGAATGGAGTACCGAAATCGACAATGCCACGATTGAGGCCATGACCGCCCAGGGCATCGTGCAACGGGCTGCCCTCAATGTCACCAACGTCAATTCCTTGTTAGCCCAAAGCCAGACGGCTGACGGGGAAGTGCGCCAGCTCCAGCTCCTGAACCAGAGCATGGGGATACTGGCACAGCAGATGAATGACTCGCTGCAATTGCTGGCAGCCAACGGGCGTCTGGAAGCGGCACAAGCCGCACAACAGGAGAAATCCCGTGAAGCAGCCCGCGCACGCAAGACCAAAATGATGCAAAACCTCGGTAAGGCAGAGTATGACACTGCCCCGTTATCCCACCTACCGTAACCGGGGTACTGCATGGACACCGCCATCCTCACCAACTCGCTGAACCAGTTCCTGACCGTATTCAATGCTGCCTATGGGCTGATTTGGGCAAACGGCGGGCAAGCCTTGCTGTGGGTGCTGGCAGGCATTGAACTGGTGCTGGTGGCATTGTGGTGGGCATTGGGTGGCAATGCCCAAACCATGGATGTCATCAAGAAGCTGCTGTTCATGATGTTCTGGTTGTGGCTGGTGACAAACTTTGCAGCCCTCGCCCCGGTCTTCGTCTACTCAATGGTGGATGCGGGGATCAGTGGGGCAGGGGGTGCGGCGGGTGGCCATGCCATCATCCTTGACCCCAGCCGGATATTCACTGCTGGTGTCAATGCCATCACCCCGATCATGACCATGATTGAAACGATGGACGACTGGGATCAGGTGGGGCAGGTCATCATCCTGTGGATTTCAGCCTTCATCATCCTGATTGCTTTTGCCATCGTCGCCATCCAGGTTTTCCTGACGGTGCTGGAGTTTTACCTGTTCATGGGGCTGTCCGCCATCCTGCTGCCGTTTGGCATCAACAAGCACACCAAATTCATCGCCGAGAAAACCCTAGGTGGGGTGGTGAACTACGGGGTGCGCCTGATGGTGCTGGCCTTCATCCTCTCCGTGACGGAACCGACCCTGACGGGTTCGCTGACCTTCACGGTGGTGGACGGGAACGTGGAGTGGAATGAAATCTTCTCGGTGATGGTGATTGCCTGGGCAATCGCCCTGCTGTCATGGAATGCCCCAGGCGTGGCTGCCGGACTGGTGTCAGGCTCGCCGTCACTGTCCGCAGGCACGGCCACCCAGAACAGCATGGTCGGTATGGCTGCCGGGAGTGCTGCCGTCGGCACGGCCTTGGGTGCTACCCGTGCGGCTGCCGGGGCAACCGCACGCCTTGCCGGGAATGCCACCGCAGGCTACCAGCGTGGCAGTGCCTTTACCCACGGCAATGCCGGACAAAAAGTGCTGGGGGGTGTGGCTGGCGCGGGGGAGAGTCTGGTCAGGAGCAGTACCCAGCGCATGACCCAAGGGGTGCGCTCTGCCTGGCAACAGGGCAAGGCGGAAAGTTATAGCGCCATGACGGGCGCACCACTGGCGACGGGTAATGCCCCGGCAACCCGTCCGGGCTGGGCGGGTAAATTGCTGACAGCCGGACACCGTGTCCCGCATGAGGCACACCCCAGCGGCGGGATGCAGGCCAGCCTGTAGGGCTGGCAGGAAAAGAAGGTATTTAAAACCAGGATGATGGACATAACCAGACAAGGGACACCATGACCACACACAACGTACAGCACGACCTTGGGCGGGAACAGCAGGAGCTTGACCGTTACCTGAAAGCCCGGATGGAATGGGATGACCGCTATGGCAGTGCGCGGATGCAGGCGCTGAACTGGCGCTACCTGTCATTCTTCCTGCTGGGTTTGTTGATGCTGTCCATGCTGGGGATGGTGTACCTCGGCACCTTACCCAAGAAAGCCATCCATGTGATTGAGGTGGACAAGCTGGGACACGCAGCTTACCAGGGGGAGGCTGGAACCTCCGGGGTGCAATACAAGGTCAATGAAGCCTCCCGCAAATACCACCTGGCTCGCTTCATCGAAGATGTGCGCTCCCTCCCGGCTGACCCCATCGTGGTCAAGCGCCAGTGGGAAGATGCCTATGCACTGGTGACACCGGCTGCCGCCAATATGCTGAGTGATTACGCCCGCAAGTACGTGCCGACCGACCGCATGAAGGAAGAGCGCATTACCCTCAACAACCTGACCCTGATCCCGATTTCCGAGAACTCCTGGAGTGCGGAATGGGAAGAGACCTACTGGAACACCCGTGGCGGCAATAACGGCACACACAAATGGAAGGGCATTTTCAACCTGACCTTCCAGGAACCCACCACCGATGCACAACTCAAGGTGAACCCCATCGGTATGTACATTGATTCGTTTAGCTGGACACAGGCGGAGTAGGTTGCCTTATCGCCAGTTACCCCTTTGATTTTCCGGTTTGGAAGCAGACACCTTATGGATACAACAAAGCTGACCCTGATCGTTACCGCCTCCGCCCTGATGCACGGATGTGCCATGCTGGATACCCAGCCGTCATCCAGCAACAGGGAGTTTTCCCGTTCGGGGAGTTTCCGCTATGGCAACGGCCTACCTTTGCCGGAAGTGCAGGCGGCAATGGCAGCAGCAGCCGAACCGGAGCAAACCACGTATACCCACGAGCCTGCCACCACCGGCTGGACACCAGAACCACCAATGGAACCCGTCACCAAACCCAAGGCAAAGCGCAAAGCCAAACACGGCAGCAGCCCCCTGCAAGCCATTGAGTATGCCAACCAGAGTGCGCGTCAATCCCCGGATGAGGCCAGCTATACCAATGCCATCATGAACTATGGCTACACCAGCGGGGCTTTGTACCAGATCCATACTGCCCCCTTGCGCCTGACCGACATCCAGCTTGAACCGGGGGAAGAAATCATTGGCAAACCCGCAGCAGGTGACACCGTGCGCTGGGTATTGGGGGTCAACAAATCGGTGCAGGATGGCCTGCCCCAACAACATGTGCTGATCAAGCCGGTAGCATCTGGCCTTGCCACCACCTTGGTCATCAACACCAACCGCCGTACTTACCTGCTGGAACTGACCAGCCACAAGGAAACCTACATGGCGGCAGTCAGTTGGCAGTACCCGCAACGGGTTCAGCGGGCATCCCTGGACAGGCTCAGGGCGCAAGCCTTGCGCCAGCCAGCCCCTCCCAGTGTTGACCTCGACAACCTCAACTTTGCCTATCGGGTGGAAGCACGCCAGGGCAACCCGCACTGGACACCCACACGGGTGTTTGATGACGGGCGACGGGTCTTTATCCGCTTCCCGTCTGGATTCCAGCAAGGTGAAGCCCCGGCACTGTTTGTGACGGCACGGAATGGGCAGAGCCAGATGGTCAATTACCGGGTCAGGAATGGGCATTACATCGTCGACCGGCTGTTCTCTACCGCCGAATTGCGGGTAGGCAGTGATGCTGCCGATGTGGTCAGGATTGCAAGAGTGGGGTAGGGGTAAATAATGACAGAATCGCAATACCAAGGCGGGCAAGCCTCTGACAGCAAGCTCAACCCGGATGACCCACGTCTGTCGCTGGAAAGGTCACGCGCACGCCAGTTGAAGAAAGGCCCCATTATCCTGTTGGTGACAGGTGTTGGCTTGCTGCTGGTTGCCACCATCTATCTGGCACTGAAACCCAGGGCGATGACCGCCGCAGACACCCAACAGGCCCGCATTGACCCCGATTCGGTCAAACGCTCCATGCCGGATGCCTTACGCGGGGCTGCCAATGATTATGGGCAACTGGACTACCCGGAACCGCCCAAATCCGACATACCCGTGCTGGGGAAACCTTTGCCGGGGGATGCTGGCGGGCTGATGCTACAAAAGCCGGTCACACCGGCTTTTACCCCAGCACCTGCACCCAAACAGCCTTCACCGGAAGAACTGGAACGGCTACGGCGTGAACAACTGGCAAGGGAAGCACACAATAAGGCACTCACCGCCAACCTGTTTTTTGAGGGCAGCCAAGCAGGTGGGCAAAGTACCGCACTGCCCGCCAGCGGGGGTGCTGCGGGCAATCATGGCTTACCGGATCCTGGGGTCGCGGATGGGCAAGCTGGTACAGCCTACACCATGCAAGGGGATGGTACATCCCTACAGCAGACTGCATTCGGGCAGGACAAAGCCTACCTGCAAGGTAGGCTACAAGCCCCGCGCAGCCCGTATGAAGTCAAGGCGGGGACACTGATCCCGGCAGTCCTGATCACCGGCATTAACTCACAATTGCCGGGGATGATCATCGCCCAGGTCAGTGAACAGGTGTTTGATACGGTCAGCGGACGTTACTTGCTGATCCCGCAGGGGACAAGGATCCTCGGCCAATACGAAAACAGCGTCAATTACGGGCAGGAACGGGTACGGGTGGTATGGAACCGGATGATTTTCCCGGATGGCTCCTCCATTTCCTTGGAAGGGATGCCCGGCGTGGATACTGGCGGGCAATCCGGCTTCACTGACCAGGTTGATAACCATTGGGGCAAGCTGGCGGGTGGTGTGCTGCTGTCGTCACTGCTCGCAGGCACTGCCCAATCCCAGTATGACGATGGCGATTTTGAGGGGCGTTTCTATAGCAACGTGGGTTCCGAGATCAACCGCACCGGGCAACGCATCACCCGCAAAAACCTCGACATCCAGCCAACCCTCGAAATCCGTCAAGGCTTCCCCGTCAATATCCTGGTGCATAAGGACATGATGCTGAAGCCCTATACCCAGACAGCAGACCCGGCACTGGATGCCGTTTACTAATTTACCCAATGACAAGGAGACACGCATGGTCAGCATGAAATTCACCCCAACCCCGGAAAAGAAAAAGCTGCGGGTGGACATCAACGAAAACGTTTTTCAGGAGCTGGAGCTTTACCTGGCCTGCGCCAAGGAAACCTATCCGTGGCTGCAACTGGACATGGTGGTGGAACAACTGCTGGATGATGCCCTGAAAAAAGACCGGGACTTCCGTAGCTGGCTGAAGAAACACCGCAAACACCAGCCCCAGGACGGGCAGGGCGATAGCCACCCCGATACACCTGACAATGGCAACCAGCCAACATCCACAGAGGAAGGAAACCAGCCGGTGATGCTGGCAGAAGCAAGGCACGAACATGGTCAGGAAGGGCATCACTGGCAAACAGGACACCACGGCGTGTGAGGGTGCATCTGTTGATCCGGCAAATGGGCCTGTTATGGCTGGTACTGGCCTGCTGCTTACCCGTGCAGGCCGAACAGCATCTGGACAGTATCGTACAGGCAGCAGCACAACAGACGGGTGTACCCGTATCCGTCATCCGTGCCGTCATCCAGCAAGAATCTGCCCATAACCCCGGTGCTGTCTCACACAAAGGTGCGCAAGGGCTGATGCAGCTCATGCCCGGCACGGCAGCCCGTTTCGGGGTATACAATGCTTTTGACCCGGCAGAAAACATCCGGGGTGGGACAACGTATCTGGCATGGCTGTACAACCGTTACCAGAGCTGGCCTCTGGCACTGGCAGGCTACAATGCAGGGGAAGGGGCAGTGGACAAATATGCCGGAATACCGCCTTACCGGGAAACGCAGAATTACGTCAGTAAAATCATGGCTCGGTTGGGAGGAACAGCCGGGGATGTCGGTATGACAGGGATCACGGGTATAACAGGTGAACCAGCAGCCTATCCGTACTCTGCGGCACTGTACTATCAGTCTGAACCAGCACCTGTTTCACACCCCTCAAGACCGGGCAAAGCAAACCCGAAGCATACAGCCCAAACGCCAATGGACTTGGAGGCAAACGCCTATACGGCATCTGTATTTTTCGGTGAGGGAGAATAAGTAAATGTTAAAACATCTAAAAACCCACATCATTGTCAATATTATGCAAAAAAACAACATAGCAGTCATTCACAGAATTTTATAATTATCCTCTATTTACTCTGCTTAGTATGCTCCCATTCTTTAATGCTAACTGTATAATTTCGTTCGGACCACCACGCTCCAGTGAACTCGCAACAACTAGTGTTTTGGATGCACGGCTAGCTCCAAGATAAAATCGTGATATATATTCACGTTGCATTACTGGGGTTATGTGTTGAGTATTGAAGTCGACATCATCTGCATGGATGAGAAATATTGTATCAAATTGAAGCCCTGCAACGTATTCTGGCATACTAAAAACACAACGTGTACGTGTATATCTAGTTGCTTTCAAGTCATCTCGTGTTTTAATAGTCACAAACTTTAACTTTTCAACAATAGCTAGTTGAGCATATTTATCAAAAATTCCCTCATTTAAACAAAGAATTGCAACCTTTTTTGATGATCCCAACTCGCGTGCAGCAGCAATGCCATTTTGAAAAACATTCTCAACTAGATCAATGTCACTATCAAAAATAGTTACGCTAGGAGCCAAACCACTTTTAATTTCTGATGTTGAATCATATGTTGAATATTCACCTTCCAAATCAAGTGCTGGAAAAAATGAATCAACATCCATCAAGAAATTAATTATTTCTGGTGTTGCACGATAATTTTGTGAGAGCTCCATTTGAATGGACTCTCCAACTCCAGGATTTTTAAACCTTGCTATCCCTCCGCTTAGACCAGATCCTGATACATTTTGTTTAAGATCATAAGCCATAATCAGAGGCCACCTCCCATCAAAATTTGATCGCGTCTTAAACAAATTATGTAACAGCATTGATTCATGGCTATTAAAATAATGATACTCATCTATATATATATAATCAAATCCCTTAAATTCTCTGAGCTGCCCCCATTCATGCGAGTATAAATATGTTCCATAATCCGCAATCATTTGATCTAAACTCATGAATTTTTGAGATTTTAAAATACCACAGTACACATCATATATTTCGAGAGCAAGTTTCCTATGCTCCAATGTAGGTAGTTCAGCTTGCCATGAGGAACGACTAGCTTTTAGATATTTTTCAGCATTTGGATTTCCCTTCCGTATATTTTCTGCTTCTAAGACACCAGTGAACTCACTCATAAGATCATTGATAAAATTGTTATATCCAATACTATCTTTATCTTGAATGACGGATAAAATATTAGGACATTTTTCAAGAAGAGTAATAGCTATTCTTGGATCACTTTTGATTTTATTAACAGACTCTTCTATTACTATTCTTTGATATAAACGCCCCTCGCGACCATCTGTAGAAATAGGACTTAACCCTTTCTGTGCATAATTAAGATGCTCTTGTGCTAAGTCATATAATGTCCCAATCCATAACTTGTTTTTATTACTAGAATCTATTAACCGAGACCACTTTTTGTCAGGATCAAGCCCTGAAAATATATCGACCATCAGTTCTTGTGATAAAGCAGAGCTATGTGTTATAAATGCAAAACTTTTGTCACCACCGTTTAGTGAATCACGATATAAATCATTTAAACATTTAACAGCCATTGCACGTGTTTTTCCTGTACCTGCGGCTCCTCTTAGCCGAATAGGTTGATTTACCTCGCGAGTTACAAATTTCAACTGATTTTCATTTAGTCTATATTGAAGCCAGTCTTCTAGAAGACCTGGTTCAGAAAAATTAAAGTCTTGTTGATTTAGAAGAATTCCAAATCCACCCACAGAAGGAAGCTCAGTGGATTTTATATTTGATTGTTTTTTTTCTGTCCGTTCAATAGCGCATAAAGCAGCATCAACGATATGTGATATTGCTAGGTTATAAGATTCCATATCAATAGAATGATAAACTTTGTTTATTTCCTCAGGCTTTTCTGTTATCTCAAATACGTAAATATTATTTGAATTTTCAGAAGGCTTCTGATCAATATAAATTCGTGCACTTTTTTTCTTATTAGATGTTGCATAAATCGAAAGAATTCTCCCAAAGTAGTATGGCTGCCAACCAATTGGAATTGATATATTTCTATAAAAGTGGCGTAGTGCTGCACGAACTATACGTTCGAAAGCACGAGTTCTATTAACAAAATTTTTAAAAATATCAGCTTTTATAACCAAATATCCAGTTTTCTCATCTGAATCATTTGATAAGAAGTATATTACATTGTTTATATCAATACGATTTATTTTATCATTTAATGGAATTTCAAAATCCTCAAACCAATCTTCATTAATTAATGCTACATCAAAATCTGATAAAAAATTTCGATCAATTACAACAGTAGTCATTTTTCGACTCCTCCAACATAGATTTTAGAGACTAGTTCAGCAGAAATAGTACATTTATCTTCAAAATGCGGATGCGCCCCTATTCTTGAAAAAAGAAACGCCATTTTTTGAACAATATGAAATCTAATGCCATCAGATAATCTACTAAATCTATAAAAACAATATGATTCAGAACTATTAATCCGTGCTTCCACACTACTCTTAAAAAGATTTGATTTAGGTGTTGAATTAATAACTCGAAGAAGTGCGACGAACCCTTTGCCTTCATAATTTTTCAACTCAGGCAGAAGAAAAAAATCAGGGAACCCATCATTTTTTGTCAGTGCCTTTTTTAACGATTCATTTATTTCGGTTGGTTTTTTGTCTAGCAACTTCCATATTTTTCTCAGTCGATCACTTGATGTCATTTCATTGCAGTTAGTATTTGATGCAAGCCTTATCAGTTCTAAACTAATTTTTTCCTCTCCTGATGCCGTTTTACCTATTGCCGTAAAAAATTCACTACTATCCTGATACTCTCCCAACCATTCACACAACCCCATTACTGTTAATGGCAAAAAGTTTTTATCTTTTTTCTGAAGGTATTGATTAATTGCACTGATTGCCTGCACTACCCTTTTAGACTCCAAAACAGAATTACATTGTTCTTCACTCCAAATTGAGTTTAAATAATCAATTGCAGGAATAATTTCTATCCACGAAAAATTATTCCCGAACTTTCGCTGCGCTATATCACAGTCTGCATTTAGAATCATCCCAAACTTTTTTTCTTCTGAACTATCAGCATAGTTTGTTATTAAATCACCTTGCATGAATTCAGAATTGTCTGGTAACTCTTGAAATAAGCTTTTCATATATAAACTTTTGAAGATTGTTTTAGGAAAATATGATGAACTAATATATTCGCCATATCTAACAGATAATATATATATTAAATATTTTTTGATAAGCTGCAACCTGCATAAACACCTCCTTAGTCTTAACATTAATAATTGAAAAAAATTATACAACCTACCGTTTGTCGGTGGATAGTGTTTTTTACGCAGGAACAGGAGCATCTGACTTCCTATCAGTTGCTCCTGCCCTACCGAGTTTCAGTCAGATCAAGCAGTCTTCCAAACTACCGCCTGATTCCAAGAATGCTACAGCCCAAAGTGGTTTCCTACCACGACCGCTCCAAGTGTCCCCATAGTTATCCGGGTTGCGGTACTTAGCTTGAACAGCAGCACGCTTCTTGGAAGGGGTA
>NZ_JAYMYJ010000014.1:0-28825 GCF_035668035.1 Candidatus Thiothrix phosphatis
TTTATATTATAATATGGCTGAATAAATTAATCAAATTTATTATTTGTGCTTGCTGGCGTTTTTAGGCGCAAGATTTTTCCACCATGCATTTTGCAGTGGTTCACCATTTATGCATGGAGGGAGAGGGGGGGATGTAAATCGAAAAGGTGATTTTATATGGTAATGTTTGACAACAAAGTGGCGCTGATTACGGGAGCTGCTCGGCGGATTGGAGCAGAAATTGCCCGTACCCTGCATGCAGCAGGCGCAACAGTGGTGATCCACTACCGCAATTCAGCGCAGGATGCGGCAGCGTTACAGGCAGAGTTGAACGCCATCAGGCTAGGTTCGTGCTTTTTGGCACAAGGCGACCTGTTGGATGTCGCCAACATATCCCAGGTTATACGGCAAACATTGGATCAAACCGGACGGCTGGATGTGCTGGTCAACAATGCCTCCTCCTTTTATCCCACCCCGCTGGATACGCTGACTGGGCAACAGTTCGATGACCTGATCGGCACTAACCTGAAAGTGCCGCTATTCATGGCGCAGGCGGCTGCGCCATATTTGCAGGCCAGCCACGGCTGTATCATCAATATTGTTGACATCCATGGCATGCGTCCACTACAGGGCTACATCGCCTATTGTGCGGCGAAAGCTGGGCTGCTGATGTTGACCCAGTCCCTTGCCCGTGAACTGGGGCCGAACGTGCGTGTCAATGGCGTCGCTCCCGGCGCTATCCTGTGGCCGGAAATGCATGAAAACCATGCCATGCATGCCGACATCCTCGCCCGTACTGCTTTGCAGCGTGAAGGCAATCCAGCCGACATCGCCAGAACGGTATTGTTTCTGGTACGCGATGCCGACTATATCACCGGACAGGTCATTCCTGTCGACGGAGGCCGTCTGCTAAACCATTAAGCTGCGAACAGTTGCGCCGGAGAAATGGCCAGTTTGGTCTGTTTATGCAGGATTTCCAGCAAAACAATGACACGCTCTTCGCCATCGTATTTCTGGAAAATGGCCTCCAGGCCACGAAACGGCCCTTCCTTGATGATCACTTTGTCGTTGGTATGGAAACGATCCAGGTCAATGGCGCGTTCCCCGAGGATGGCTTCCTGCGCTTTCAGGCCCATGATCAGTTCATCAGGAACCTGGGCCGGGTCATTGCCAAAGCGCACGAATCCGTTGATTCCCTTGGTGGAGCGGATAGGTGCCCAATTGTCATTGATGCCGTTATCCAGATGGATGAACATGTAGCGGGGAAACAATGATTCGATTCTGGTGACGATTTTGCCGCGTTGTGGGCGCAGGCGTTTGGCGAGTGGACGGTAGATTTCGTAGCCTTGATTGCGTAAGTGCATATCCGCCACTTCATCCTTGTGTGGCTTGCTGGTAAGCAAAAACCAGTTCCTGTCAGTGTTGACACTCATAATCAAATATCCTTTATATTAGCCCAAGATCAGTTAGTAAGCACGTCGGCTATTTTTCATACCTGAAACAAGCCGAATGTTTACTCTCTTTGGAGTCTATTCGATATACTCCGAACTTCAACCTTTATGAAGATAGAATATTTAGTTATATATATTAGTATAATTAATTAACAAATGAGTCAAATCAGGGCGATTGTATGATAAATCATCAAGATAGACTGTTGTTGGCGCAAGGTTTGTCCCGCTTTTATGGTGACCATTGTGCGGTGGAAAATCTGGATATTAACCTGCACAAAGGCGAAGTGCTGGGGTTGCTGGGGCCAAACGGCGCAGGTAAGTCGACCAGCATGCAGATACTGACGGGTAATCTCGCCCCTACAGCCGGTGAAATCCATGTCTGTGATGTCGACCTGCTGGACGAGCCGCGCAAAGCCAAGCAACAGATTGGTTATTTGCCGGAACAGCCGCCCGTTTACCGTGATCTTACGGTGGAAGAATATCTCCACTACTGCGCCCGCTTGCGCAATGTGCCGTCCACGCAACGCAAGGAAAGCGTGGAACGCGCCCGTGAACGCTGCGGCTTGCGGGATGTCGGCAAGCGCCTGATCGGAAACCTTTCCAAAGGCTACCGCCAGCGCGTGGGGATTGCGCAAGCCATCCTGCACAACCCGGCGGTTGTGATCCTGGACGAACCCACTGTCGGCCTTGACCCGATCCAGATCCGTGAAATCCGCCGCCTGATCCGGGAATTGGGGCAAGAGCATGGCATCATCCTTTCCACCCACATCCTGCCGGAAGTGCAGGCGGTGTGTGACCGGGTGCAAATCCTCAACCGGGGCAAAACAGTGTTCAACAATACGCTGGAAGGGGTGGAGTCGCTGGAACAAGTGTTTTTTGACCTGATTTTCCGTGAAACGGATGGTGAACCGGCAGAGGGGGCGACCGCATGAACGCTATCTGGGCAATCGCCAGCACCGAATTCCGCCGCATGTTCGTGTCGCCGTTGGCATGGAGCATACTGGCGGTCGTGCTGTTCATTCTGGCGTGGGTGTTCCTGCTGGGCTTGAATGAATACCTGACCATGATCCAGCCGCAAGCCGCCGGAATGGAAGACCCGCCGGGCATCAGCGACTTGGTGGTGTCGGCGCTGTACCTGTGGGCCGGTTTCATTATGCTGGCGGTGATGCCGTTGGTCACCATGCGCCAGTTCGCCGAAGAGCGCATGAACCAGACCTTGCCGTTGCTGACTTCTTCGCCCTTGTCCAGCAGCCAGATCGTGCTGGGAAAATACCTGGGCATACTGTTGTTTATCCTGCTGATGGTCGCATTGTTGAGCCTGATGCCGTTGTCCCTCGCTATCGGCACGGGTCTGGACTGGGGCAGGCTGGCAGCGGCGGCGCTGGGGCTGGCGTTGTTGCTGGCGTCGTTTGCGGCGGCGGGATTGTTCCTGTCCGCATTGGCGCGCCAGCCAGTGATTGCGGCGGTGACGACGTTCGGTTTTCTGCTGTTCCTGCTGGTGCTGTACATTTCCGGCAATTCGCAGGGGGCGGGCAGTGAAATTTTTGTCTACCTGTCCCATTTCGGCCATTTTTTGTCGTTTCTGGATGGGCTGTTTGACAGCAGCGACTTGGTTTACTACCTGCTGTTCATTGGCGGGTTCCTGATCCTCACCATCCGCAAACTCGACAATGACCGTTTGCAGGGGTAAACAAGCATGAAAATGAGTCAAAACGCCCACCGCTGGCTGGGGCTGCAAAACGCTGTCTTTTATGTGCTGTTCGTGCTGGTGATCGGGCTGCTGGGCTATTTCGGGCGTGAGTTCAAGTACGAGGCGGACTGGACTTATGGCGGGCGCAACAGCCTTTCCCAGCCTACCCAAACCTTGCTGAAAAGCCTGGACAAGCCGCTGAAGTTCATCGCCTACATCCCAGACCGCCCCGATCTGGCGGCTGAGTTGCGCAAGATGGCGGACAAATACCGGCGCATCAAGCCGGACACCAGCATTGAATTCGTCAACCCTGACCTTGATCCGGCGCGGGCGAAGCAGGATGGCATCCAGGCTTCCGGGCAGCTTGCCATCCATCTGGGCGACCGCAGCGAAGTGGTGCAGGCGACGGGTGAGGAAGTGATCGCCAACGCCATCCAACGCATGAGCCGGGGCGGGGAACGGTTGGTGGTGTTTCTGGAAGGCCATGGCGAACGCAATCCGCTGGCGGCTGAACCCACCGGCATGTCGCAACTGGTCGCCAACCTGGAGCGCAATGGCTTCAAGATCCAGCCGCACAACCTGGTGCGCAGCCAGTCGCTGCCGCAGAACGCCAGTTTTGTGGTGGTCGCCTCGCCGCAGCAGGACTTGTTGCCCGGTGAAGTCGATCTGCTGAAAAAATATGTGGAACAAGGCGGCAACCTGCTGTGGTTGCAAGATCCGGGCGGTTTGCACGGTTTGCAGCCGCTGGAAGCCTTGCTGGGTGTGCAGGTCTACGACGGTACGGTTGTGGACGCGAATCAGGCGTTGCAGCAATTGCTGGGCATCAACCATCCGGCGGCGATCCCCATTGTCGATTACGGCAAGTCAGAAATGGTGCAAAAGCTGACCGGCATGCAAACCCTATTTCCGTTCGCCACCATGGTGGCGCGTGACCCGCAGGCAGGGGAAAAGGACGGCTCGCTGGCGTGGCAGGCGGATGAATTTCTCATGACCTTGCCGACCAGTTGGCTGGAAACCAGCGGCAAGCTGGAAGGCGCGGTGAAATATGACGAGGGCAGCGGCGACAAGGCGGGGCCATTGCCGATCGGGGTCGCCGAAACTCGGGTGCTGGAAGCGCCTGACAACCAGCCTGACGCCAAAGACCGTGAGCAGCGGGTGGCAGTGATTGGCGACAGCGATTTCATGCTCAACAGCTTCATTGGCCAGGGCGCAAACCTAGACCTCGCCACCAACCTGTTCAACTGGTTGAGCGCCGATGACAAGCTGTTGCAGGCTCCGGTCATCCGCGCCCCCGACACCCAACTGGACATTGGCGAAACAACCGGTTTTGTGCTGGCGGTGTTTTTCCTGTTCGTGCTGCCGGTCGGGTTGCTGCTGGCGGGTGTGCTGATCTGGTGGCGTAGGAGCAAACGTTGATGAGCGCATCTGCCCAATCACGCCGTTTGCTGCTGAATGTTGCCTTGCTGCTGCTGGTGGCGGGGCTGGGCGCGCTGGCTTGGTGGAAATCCAGTCAGCCGGAAACACTGCCGGAAACGCTGCTAAACCTGACGCGGGCTGATATTACGCAGGTGGCCATTACCCGCAATCCGGGGTCTGGCAAAGCGGACAATATCCGCCTGCAACGCCAGGGGAACAGCTGGCGGATGCTGGAGCCGAAACAGGCGGACGCCAATCCCGCCCGCATCAGCCAGTTGTTCACCCTGCTGGACGAATCGGTGGAGGCCAGTTACGACGCCGCAGGCAAGGATCTCAAGCAATATGGGCTGGTGCCGGGCGAGGTCAGCGTGGCATTCAACAAGGAAACCCTGCTGTTCGGGGCGGAGAATCCGGTTTCCAACAAGCGATACATCTTGGTTGGCGGCAAGCTCAAACTGGCGTCGGAAGCGGTGTACGGCCTGCTGACCGGGGAGGCGCTGGATCTGGTGTCCAACAAGCTGATCCCGGAAAACGGCAAGCTGAAAAGCATCAGTTTGCCGGAGGGTTACGCCAGCAAGGCTGAAACCCCGCAAGACTGGCAATCCGCCAGCGCCATCCGCCTGGAGCCTTGGGATGGCAAAGGCGCAAGCAACGGCAGGGTCACCCTGACGCTGGAAGATGGCGGCCAGGTGACGTTGGATTTGCTGGCAGGTGACGCTGGCGATTTGGTGTTTGGCAATGCGGCGTTGGGCATCCGCTATATTTTGCCGGATTCGGAACGGGCCAATTTGCTGCCTGTGACGGCCAAGTGAGCATGTGGGGTTTTGGTGATGGCCGGTCTCTTTTTTGGCATCGAATTCGCAAGTTTGGACGCCTGTTATTATTGGTAGGCATCATCGTATTATTGCTGCTTCTAGAGCAAAGGTATGGGGAGTTTTATTCAGGACTTCAGAGCCGTTTATGGAATGCTTATCAGTATTGGGGGGTGGATTTTATTTCCCATAAACCGCAAGTCACTGTCATTCAAATTGATGATTATAGTATTGGTCAAGCAAGGGAAATTTTTGGGGAAGACTGGCCGTGGTCTCGCCAACTCTACGCAGCATTGTTACAGGCATTGTTTGAGGATTACCATGTTTCGGTTGCCGGTTTGGATATAACCTTACCTGACGGGAGAGATAAGGAAGGAAATAAATTATTACGTGATATTATTCAGAAATATCCTGTGGTGCTAGCTCAAGTTTTTGACATGAAGCCTGTTTCTGAATCTGTTGTTGGTGGGGTTCCTGAGGGTGGCGTGATAGTTAACGGCTCACCTGTTCTGCAGAGTCTTCCTCAAGGAAATGGTTATATTGGAAATAATCCTCAGTTAGTGAATATTCCTTGTATTGGTCATATCAATGCTAAGGATAGTGGTTTTGGTGATGTGATTACGCATGTTCCTCCATTAATTATTTGGAAAGAAAAAGCCTATTCCATGTTAAGTCTGGAAATGTTGCGTTGTAAATCCCGTGTTAAATATAACTTCTTAATTACGCCCCATGCCAATGGGATTCAAATGCAAATAAATGACACGGCCACAAATAATAGTATCAGCCGTTTGATTATTGATGAGCAAGGATATTTTAGAATCCCCTTTCAGGTTCCGAATAATCATATACCTGCAATTTCAGCAATTGATGTAATTTTGCATGAAATTACTCCTGAACAATTATCTTACTTACAATCTCGAATGGTAATTATTGCTGGGGCTGCATGGGGGGTAGGTGATTCCATATCTACACCAATAGATGATAAAAATGTTTTTGGGGTAACAGCTCATGTGCAATTATTAGAGTGGCTTTTGTCCAATAAAACGAATGCACCTGATTTTTCCTTGGATAATTGGTCTTGGGTTTGGGGAGCTTTTGGTATTGGGCTTCTTTACGCGCTGTTATTTTTCGGTTTGGATGCAGGGTTAATTGTTTTTTTGGCATTATCTTTAATGGCAGGCTGGTTAGGTTTGGGGTTTTGGGTCTGGGTGGAAAAACAGTGGTTTTTGCCTATGCATCCAGCTATGCTATTTTTATTTTTTCTAGTTTTTCAAATACCAATAGAATGGTGGTTAGCTCAACATACTTCGGGGCGGTTACGAAGATTATTTCAGGGCTATTTGCCTGCCCCATTAGTTTCTTACATTGTCAATGACAATCACATGGATTTGTTGCTGCCAAAAAAGCGTTGTTTGACAATCTTGTTTGCGGATATTGCTAACTTTACAGGGCGGGCAGAGTATACAGACCCAGAAGAACTCTCAGTGTTAATACGAAAAATATTTGAGTCCCTAACTATGATCGCGCATAAACATAAGGGAACAGTAGACAAATACATGGGGGATGCCGTAATGGTATTTTGGAACGCTCCTATCATTCAACCTGACCATTCTGATCGGAGTGTCCAGGCTGCGTTGGAAATGCTTTTCGAAATCCATAGGTTTAATGGGGATGAGCGGGGCTTGTTAAGAGGGGAGGAGATTGCCATCCGTATAGGGATACATACGGGTGAAGTTATTGTTGGTGATTTGGGGACTAGTCTACGGCATGCTTATACCGCTATCGGTGATGCAGTGAATGTTGCCGCCCGCTTACAATCGGTAGCCAAGGATTTAGGTGAACATTTACTTGTTAGTGGCTCGACGACGAGTCTTCTGCAAAAGAATTATCCATTTGTTAGTAAAGGTAATATTAGTTTAAAAGGAAGGCAAGAAACCATTGAAGTCTATGCCTTGCGTAATGATTGGCTAGATTTTCAATAAGTGTTGCATCCTAGTTGATGGCAAATTCAACTGGTTTTGGAAATGCTGTATGGCCTGTTGACGGATGATGTCAATCTGATACATAGAAAGCAGCGCTGGGCAGCGGTTATATTTTACCGGATGTCCAGCGCCCAGCACGGCAATCTGTTGCCAATCAAGAACTATAGGTTTACTGGAAACGCTTGGGCTTGCCTTTATCCTTGTTTGGGGATTTTTTCTTGCCAACCGTTGGCTTGTCGCCGCCAAAGCGGGGTTTGTCCTTGCCGAATTTGGGCTTGTCGCCGCCAAACCGAGGTTTGTCCGCGCCCGGTTTGCCGCTGGAAGGACGCCGGTCGGGGCGTTCGCCACGGCCAGTGTCGCGGTGGTGGGAGGCGGGGGCATCGCCCCGTGGACGGCGTTCGCCCTGGTCACGTTCCTTGTGTTTGCCGCCTCCACCGCGATTGGGGGAATAGTCGGCAGCGGCTTCATCGGTCGGTGTGATATTGAGCTTCTGACCCGCGACCCAGGTGTTTTTGAGGTCATGAAGGATTTCTTTCGGCATCCCAGCGGGCAGATCCACCAAGCTGTAATCATGCTGGATGTCGATATGGCCGATGTAGCGGCTGTCCAGCCCGGCTTCATTGGCGATGGCACCGACGATATTGCCCGGCTTGACGCCATGCACACGCCCGACCGCCAGCCGGTAGCGCTCCATTTCAATCGTGTCTTCTTCGCTGCTGAACACCGAATTGCTGGAATTGCTTTTCTTTTTGCCCTTTTTGCGTGCGTCCGCTTCGGCGGGGTTATAGGCCGGATGTTTTGCCTTTTCCGTCAGCAGCATTGGCTCGTCGCCCTGCAACAGGCGGGCGAGGGCGGCGGCGACTTCCAAGGCGGGGACATTGTGCTCGCGTTCGTAGTCGCTGATCAGTTGTAGGTAGAGATCCTGCCCTTCTTCGGCTTCCAGCGTGTCAGTGATGCGCTGCTTGAACTGGGCGATGCGCAGGTTGTTGATGGTCTCGGTGGAAGGCAGCTCCATCAGCTCAATCGGCTTGCGGGTGGCGCGTTCGATGGCGCGCAGCAGGTGGCGTTCCCGTGGGGAGACGAACAGGATGGCGTCACCATTGCGGCCTGCGCGCCCGGTGCGGCCAATGCGGTGCACGTAGGATTCGGTGTCAGTGGGGATGTCGTAGTTGATGACGTGGGTGATGCGTTCCACGTCCAGCCCGCGCGCCGCCACATCGGTGGCGATCAGGATGTCGATCTTGCCGTTTTTCAGCTGCTCAACCGTGCGTTCGCGCACGTTCTGCGGGATGTCACCGTTGAGGGCGACTGCGCCGTAGCCACGGGCTTGCAGTTTTTCCGCCAGCTCCACCGTTTCGGTTTTGGTGCGGACGAAAATGATGCAGGCGTCGAAAGGCTCCGCCTCCAGAATCCGGGTCAGCGCATCCAGCTTGTGCAGGCCGCTGACCAGCCAGTAACGCTGGCGGATGGTTTCCGCCGTGGTGGTCTTGAGCTGGATTTTGACTTCCGCCGGATTGTTCAGGTAGCTCTGCGCAATGCGGTGGATGGCGGGCGGCATGGTGGCGGAAAACAGCGCGATCTGGCGGGTGGCCGGGGTCTGCTCCATGATCCATTCGATGTCTTCGATAAAGCCCATGCGTAGCATTTCATCGGCTTCATCCAGCACCAGCGCTTGCAGGTTGTCAAGCTTGAGGGTTTCGCGGCGCAAGTGATCCATGACGCGCCCTGGCGTGCCGACCACGACATGCACGCCGCGTTCCAGTTGGCGGAATTGGGTGCGGTAATCCTGCCCGCCGTAGATCGGCATGACATGAAAATCGGGCAAATGGGAGGCGTATTGCTGGCAGGCTTCGGCCACCTGGATGGCCAGTTCGCGGGTCGGGGCGAGGATCAGGACTTGCGGCCCGGTTTTGCTTAAATCCAGCCGTGACAGCAGCGGCAGGGCGAACGCGGCGGTCTTGCCGGTGCCGGTCTGCGCTTGGCCCAGCACGTCACGCCCTTCCAGCAGGTAGGGGATGGTGGCGGCCTGGATGGCGGAGGGGGTTTCATAACCGAGTTCCTGCACAGCTTGCAGGACGGGGGCGGCGAGGCCGAGTTCGGTGAACGCGGGCAGGGTAGGGGTTTCTGCGGACATCTGGGGCTTCGGAGGTCTGGAGGAAACCGCGCATTATGCGCCAGTTTCCTGGCAAGATAAATGGCTTTTGCGCGCCATGCCCTCCCTGTTTGGGTAAATGATTCAATTGATGGCGAAGTTTAGAACTTTTTGATTAAATAGCCGCTTATTCGGTTTGCTGTAAGTGGGGGATTTATTCGTGTCTGTATCTGCTGTAGATGAAGTGTTGCGACAAAGTTCAGAATGGCTCAGTCGGGGGGAAATGGCGCAAGCCCGCCATTTTTTGCAGGATGCTTACGGAAAAACCGATGATGATGTCCGGGTCATGCTTGAGTTGGCGCAGCTGGATATGCGGGAAAAGCAGTTTACCGATGCGCTCCAAAAGGCGATGGCGGCGCTGCAAACCGATAGCCGCCAGCGGCTGGCCTATCAGATTGCCGAGCGGGCGGCCATTGAATTGGATGAGCCTGAACTGGCGAAGCATTTTTTTCTGTTCCAGCCACCGGTTGAGTTTCCGGATCAGGCCGCGCGGCGGGGCAGAAACCCGGCGTTTCATCCCTTGTTCGCCGTGCCGCCGGTATGGGGCAAAGGGAACGATTACCAGCACATTCTGGAACGGGCTTCCTTATTTCGCGCTTCCGGTGAGCCTTATATCCTGACGGTGTCCGTGATTATCCCGGTCTTTAACCGTTACCAATTGCTGGCCAATACCTTGGCTGCCATGACCCATCAGACGTACCCCCAAGATCTGACTGAAATTATCGTGGTGGATGACGGCAGTGATGATGCTGTGTTTGAGGTGATCAGAAACTACGAAACCAGGCTGAACCTGCATTATGTGCGCCAGGCGGATGAGGGTTACCGGTTGTCCGCGGCACGTAATTTGGGTGTCCGTTTTTCCAGGGGGCAGGTTGTCGTCGTCATGGATGCGGATATTTTGCCGCTGCCGACCGACATTGAAAATTATCTGGCGGTGTTGCATGTGGCGGACAATGCGGTTTTGCTGGGGCACAGGAAATACGTGGATGTGTCGCAGGTTTCGGATGCCGATATTCTGAGAAGTATGGAGGTGGTGACCAGTTTGCCTTCTATCCATCCGGACAATGATGTGGCCGGGTGTAAAAACGAAGAAGGGGAATCTGTCGATTGGCGTTTCCTGCAATATCTCAAGTCGGGATATTTGGTTAAGGATCTATGGCCTTTTTCAAAACTGGTGGGTGCCACGTTTGCTTTGCCCCGCCAGTTATTGGACAAAGCAGGAGAGTTTGATGAAGAGTTTCAGGCGTGGGGGTGTGAGGATGGGGAGTTTGGTTTCCGTTTATATAATGAGGGCGCGTACTTTATTCCCATGTTAAATGTTGTTTCCTTGCATCAGGAGCCTTTGCAGGAAATCAGCACGGTCGATGGGGAAAGTTACCGTAAGGCAGGTTACGCCATTACCCAGCAAATCCGGGCCAGTAAATGCGGCACCCCTCATTACCGCAATGAATTGCTTAGTGACACCGTTATCAGGGTTCCCAAAGTTTCCATTTATATTCCAGCCTATAATGCCGGGCGGTATTTGGTGGAGGCTGTGCAGAGCTGTCTGGATCAGGAATTTGATGATCTGGAAGTCTGCATCTGTAATGACGGTTCGACGGATGACACGCTGGATTTGCTGGAAGAGCATTTCAGCGGCAACCCTAAAGTCCGCTGGATTTCACAGCCGAATGCAGGGATTGGCAGCGCGGCCAATGCGGCAATCCGGCTGTGCCGGGGCATGTATATCGGCCAGTTGGATGCGGATGACCTGTTGAAGCCGGATGCAGTCCGTGAATGTGTCGCCATCCTGGATACCATGCGGGTTGATGCGGTTTATACAGACCGGGAATATATTGATGAGGGCGGCCAGTTTATCCGGTATGGCGATTGTTTGGGGGAATATTCCCGTGAATGGCTGCTGACCGGCATGCATGCAACCCATTTCCGGATGTTCAGGAAGCGGCTTTGGTCGCGCATCAGCGGTTGTGATGAGGGGCTGACAAATGCAGCGGATTTTGATTTGTGGTTGAAATTATCAGAGGTTGGCGAACTGCACCATTTGCACAAGGTGTTGTACAGCTATCGCTGGCATGGTGCCAACACATCCATTCTCAAGCGCAAGCAGCAGGAGCAGAATCATATGCGCGTGGTGGAGGGCGGTTTGGCCCGCTTGGGGCTGGATCGGTTCTGGCAGCTTGAGCCTTCCGGCAATCCATTGAATCCGCTTGAATTCAGCTTGACCCCCAAGGAAGCCGCCTCGTTTGTGCTTCCAGAAGATGTCGTGATCCTGATCCCTGTGACAACTGAACAGCTTGGGATGGTGACAGGGGAGGAGAAATACCGCTTATGGGAAATGAAACGGCAAGGTTTCAGGTATTGGTTTGTGGCCGCCCAGCCGGATGCCCGTCACGCGGAAGTCAGGCAGGATGTCCTTTATGTGCCTTGTGGGGAGACGGTGACGGGCGGGGAAAAATTACGGCTTGCGTGTGAATTTCTGTATAGGAATATGCAGTTCTTATATGTTTTCCGGGCTAAACAAAATTGCATCCCTTTAAGCCGGGAGCTGATCAATCGTGTGCTGCCGCAATTGTATGGGAAACAATATGGCAGAAACCGCAATGGGGATTTTATCAGGAAGGATCTGTTGCCATTTTTGTTTAATGGAATTAGGGAAACGGCTGAAGATGAAACTTGTGATTCTGATCCTGTCATAAGGTTGCTGGCCGAGAATCAGGTTGCCTTGCAATACATTCGATGAATAAAGAACTGTTGGCGATTACTAGGGGCTTGATCAAAAACGACGATAAGGCGTTAAACCTCGCGTTGGACAGCGTAGTGAAGAAGGCTGTGTTTGCCCTTGATGCGGGCGTTTATTCAGTCATGGATAAGTCTGCGGTTCCCCCTAGTGGTGATAAACATGATTATATGAGCATGGGGCCTTATTGGTGGCCTGACCCTTCGAAGGGGGATGGTTTGCCTTATATCCGGGTTGATGGAAAAAAGAATCCGGAAAGTCACGGGAACGCGTCAGATTTTTCACGGCTGGAAAGCATGGCGGCGGCGGTGGAGACGTTGGCGCTGGCCTTCCATTTCACCGGCATGATGGCTTATGCGCATCATGCCGCGTGCCTGTTACGCACCTGGTTTTTGCACCCCAATACGCGCATGAATCCCCATCTCAGGTATGCCCAGGTTATACCAGGCAAAACAGGCAAACGGGGGATCGGCATCATTGACACCGTCAGATTTTTGGATGTGATAAATGCCGTTGAATTGCTGGGTGATTCAGGGTCATGGCTTCCCTCGGAACAGGTTGCTTTGCAGAAATGGTTCCAGGCCTATCTTAAATGGCTGATGACCAGCCCTTATGGTAGGAATGAAGCGCGGCAACACAATAATCATGGCACCTGGTATGACGCCCAGATTGCCGGTTATGCGTTGTTTGTTGGTGATGTGGCTACCGCCAGCAGGGTATTGGAAGCATGTGGCCATAAACATTTGATGGCCCAGGTCAGCCCGGATGGGCGACAGCCGTATGAATTGGCCCGCAATTTGTCGTTTGACTATAGCTGTTTCAATTTGGAAGGCATCATGGCGCTTGCCCAATTGGGTGAGCGGTTAGGCATTGACTTGTGGCATTTCCAAGTGGCTGGCCGGGACGCCATCCGTTCGGCATTGGATTATCTGGTGCCGTTTGCTGATTCTACCAAGCATTGGCCCCATCCACAGCTCGTGGCAGCTGACCAGGCTCGGCTGCTTCCATTGTTTCGGCAGGGGTGGCGGGTTTATCAGGAAACACGTTATCGGGATGCAATCCAGGCACTTCAGCATGAAGGGCGCAATCATGATGTCTCGCAATTGATTTGTCCGGCAGCTGTGGTTTGATGGCAATAATCTGACGCGGACGATTATGAGACAAAACAGCATGAAGATTGATGTTAATGCTATTAAAGACCGCCTTGCTGGACGCTTTGAGGAAAAAGATGTGTATATGCTTACGTCCTCGCCCCGTTCAGGCAGCACCTTGCTTGCGCAGGTTTTAAATGTGATCCCTGATTCATGTGTCCTTTTTGAGCCGCTCCAGTTGAATCATGTCCCTGAGGCGCGGGCGGCAGGGTTTTCCTGGAGGATGTTTGTGGCTCCTGATGAGGAGTGGCCGGAAGGGGAAGCATTCCTTAAACAGGTGTTCGAGGGCAGGGTCATCAATGCCTGGACTGCAAGGGAAATGGCTGGCAATGATGCGAATAAGGCAAAACGGATGATTGTGAAGTGCGTCCGCGCCAATCGGTTGCTGCCATGGATCTGTCGGCGATTTGAGATTCCCGCCCCGATACTGCTTATCCGTCATCCATGCGCGGTGATTGCGTCCCAAAAAAATTATAACCGTGTCTGGAAAAATGCGGATCGCCCGGATTACCCCGAATACCTTGACCAATACCCGGTCTTTCAGGCTCTGTTGTCTGAAGCCGAGGGGGATGAAGAATTCCTGGCGGCATTATGGGCGCTTGACCAGCTTCCGCCTTTATTACACCAGATGCCTCGTCCATGGTTAATTGTGACCTATGAAGAGCTTTTTCTCCGGCCGGAAATGACACTGGCCAGAATTTTTGATAACTGGGGTTTCGATATTGATATGGGGGAGGCCTTATCAAGAATGAAGAAACCTTCGAGCGTTGTTGGCAAATCCGGAATCAGCGGGGTCAATGGATGGAAACAGCGTCTTACTGGTGAGCAGGTATCCCGAATACTCCAGACAGTAAATGCTTTTGGTTTGACTTTTTATACTGAAAATGATGAAGCTGATTATGATGTCTTGTATGGTGAATCATTGTCGGGAGATATCCATAAAGCTGGAATCGGCTGAATAATGAGGCTTATTTATGGACGTTCTACGAATAGGAACGTTTGGCTATCTGCTGCGCCAATTGTGCAACCAAATCTGCTGAGTCGTCCGAAAATTTTCTGGCAAATAACTTTACGCCGCCATCTAGCCGGATATGGTGGGCAAATAATTGCAAATGTTTGTTTGTGATATAAGCCGGACTCGATTTTCCTTCACTCCAATCAGCATACGTGATATTCACTGTGGCCTGTTGATTGAATTGTGAGTTGCCGATAATCGTTTGGAAAAAAGTTTCATCAGGACAAACGGTATTCTTGAAAAAGTCGACAATGGTTTTTTCTGTCGCCACAAAGTTTAAAATAAATTTGGCCGCTTCATGTGAAATTGCCCACCAAGTTGATCCGCCATAAGGGATAAGCTCGCCGAGATAATCCTTGTAGTCCCGTTGTTGGGGGGCGGATGGATTCTGTTCCCCATGACGGGCTTGGTAGGTTGTGATGCGTGACAGTGATTTGCCCTTTGTTTCTGCTGAGAGGGGCAGCAGGTTCATGAATTCCTTATCTTGATGGTCGAGAAAGAATTTCTCTATAAATGCCGGGGAATGCAGGGGATAATCTGAGCCACTTAATAAGACTAGGCGGTCAAAATGGTATTCGTGGTTGAATGCGGCCTGAAGTAAAACCAGGCTGGCTTCAACTTGGGAAAAATCACCCCAAAACACAGGAATACGTTTAAGGGTGAAAATGATATTGCTGCCTTTAAGATGAAGGTAGCGTCTGATATCTGACTTTTTGTCCAGGTGTATAAAAAATACGGAGGAACTGGATGAGAGCGCATTGATCAGGCGCTGTATATGATTTGGCGAATTGTGTTCAAGTATCAGATACGCTATGTTCATACGGGTTTATCCTGGATATTTTGGGGTCGGATTCGCAGAAATTGCCAGCCATTAGCTAAATGGGGGGAAGGCATGGTCTTTCAATACCTGCTCCACATAACGGATGGGCGCATACCTGTCACTGACAAGGCTGAAGGCGTTATGGGTCATGCCTTCAATATCCAGGCTGTTGCTTAACACCGTTTCGATGGCTTCTTCTAGCCCTTCGAAATGAGGGCCGAACATCAGCATGTCCCTGCCGTGTATGAAACTTTCTTCAATCAGGGAGTTTTTGTTACAGATGGTTAAGCAATGATGGCGCATCGCCGATAGCAGGCGCTCGCTCAACGAATGCGAAAAACTGTTCAGCATCATCAACATGGCTTTGGATTCCGACATCAGCTCCAGCGTTTTCCCCATGTTGGCCGGAGGCAGCAGGGTAGTGCCGGGGTGCAGCTTCACGGGCGGCAATTCCCCTCTCCAGATCATGGTCAGCGGGTAATGGGCAATTTTCCTTAACATCAGGTTGCGGCGCTTCCAGCGGACGAAAAAACCGCTATTGAAAATAAGTTCCAGAAAACTTTCCTGGTCTGAAAGGAACATTTCCCCATTTTGCTGCTGGCATAACTCATGGACGGTTTCCCATATTGGCTGATGATAATTATATAAGGCTGCTTCGGTTATATCATCGAACAATTTTTTGCTGTCTGGGTATTTTTCCAAGAAATCAGTGCGATAATTGTCAGGGTCGAGGTAGGAGCCAACGTAGAGCAAATTGATGGGGCGTCGGGATGAAGGCTTTTCTCCGCCAAAATCCAGTGGGTGGCTATTGAAATAAATATGCGGAAGGAATTTGTGCTTGGCTTTTTCACCCAGGATTTCCTGACTGTACTCGGCGGAGAGCTTATCGGTGTGGTACAGGGTGTGCCACTCTGACAGGTGGGCAAGATTTTTGCGTGTCCATGGGCAATATACGTAGTCCCGAATATGGGAAACAAAGGGTACTTGCAATGCTTCCGCAAGGGAGACGCCATCTTGTTCAGCATTTAAGCCATAGCTTTGCTCACAATGCACGATAACGTGAGTAAACTCCTGCTTCAGTGAACTTAGCAAGCCATACAACGAGTCTAGCTTATTGGTGTGCAGGTAATAAGGTTTGTAACCATATTGGATAAACCCAGAGGCATACGCAAAAACCGAATTCAAATGGGTGGCGTTGAGATCGGCTGCGCTGTCCGGAGAGGATGAAATCAGGACAACGGCCCCTTGGTAATGGTTCGAATATCCATTTTTATAACTGCGGTTTATCCGGAAAAAGTTTTCGGGTTCGCCAATGTCAAAAATAACGGTGCATTTATTGGAAAAGTGCGGGATCTCTTTGGTTATTGTGTAGTAATCAAGTGGGTGAACCGTGATATTGCTTTGATTGAGTATTTCGGCAATCCTAAGGTCTTCATATGAATATTTGAACTGTTTGAGCTCTTCCTGCAATGCCTCCAGTTTGGAAAACAGGACAGGGAGCACATCACGCCTCAAAAAGTATCCATACCCTCCCTTGGCGAAATCGAAGGGTTGTTTGTCAGTCGGATAGGGTTGTTCAAATTGGGGATCGCTGCATTTCCCATAATGCCATGTGTTGTTCATGATGGTTTCTTTTGGGTGTATGCAGCCTCCGGCATATTGTTTTCCCGACAATTGCGGAAGAATATAGGCGGCGATCCGTTCCAAGTGCGGGAAGCAATCATCATCTAATTTGTAAACATAGGTAAAATCCATGTTCCGGTATAGGAATTGGTAGCCTAATATCAGTTTCAATAGCAAGTGTTCATAATCATCCTGGCAGGGAACATATAAGGTGTCTTTTTCAATAATGGGCGTTAACAGGCCAGGCTTGCCAAGCAAGAAGAAATAGCGGAAACCGAATTTTTCCAGATCCTGCGCCCAGGTTTCCCGGATGGCAGATTGTTTGCTTAGGTATTTTTCACAGGATGGGATCAGGAATATGACATCCTGGGGAGTGGCGGGTGTTGGGTTCACGGTTGGCATGACCATGAATTCACGGGGGTTCAAGGGATTGTTCCTGGGTTGGATCATCCAGAAGCGATCCAGGCCGCGCCGGGCAAAACTCTCCACCACCACTTTGAAATGGTTGCTTTCCTGCTGTTTGCGGTGAAGGATGGAGGTGTTGTCCCCATGCCAGCGGTAGCTGTAAAGAATTTGGTGAATGTGCAGGACATGGCCTTTTTCGGAAAGCTTCAGCCATAAATCCAGATCCACCGCATTTTTGATGGTTTCATTGCAGCCGCTGATGCGTGACCAAAGCCGCTTCCTGAACATGCGGAAATGGGTGGCGATCATGCCAGTTGCCATCCATTCACGGGAAAAATGGCCGCCGCACCAGCCGTCACGGATATAGTTGCTGGTTTCGTCAATATAATCGCAGTCAGTGTAAACAGCATCCGCCAGCCTTCTGTCCAGCATGTCTGCGCATATTTGCACAGCCTCGGGCTTCAGCAGGTCATCTGCATCCAGTTGGGCGATGTACATGCCCCGGCAATGCCGGATGGCCGTATTGGTGGCTTTGCCGATGCCGCCATTAGGTTGTGAAATCCAGCGGACTCTGGGGTTGTCGCTGAAATGTTCTTCCAGCAAGGCCAGTGTCCTGTCCGTGGAGCCGTCATCGCAAATCACCACTTCCAAGTCGTCATAGGTTTGGCCCAGGCAGCTTTGCACAGCCGCCACCAGATAGCGTTCGGCATTGTAGGCGGGGATGTAAATGGACACTTTGGGGATTTCGAAAATGACGCCAGGCGTGTTGGTGCGCACATAAGGGACTGGGCATTTATTGGCTAGGATGGGCTTGGTGATGTCATGCCCGGCGGCGCGGAAACTTTTGCCTTCAGCATCTGTTGGTGTTGCTTGCGCTTGCAGGGCGGCAGGTTCCTGATGCAGGCAAACAATATCCATCATGGGGATGAAGTAGGCACCTGCATTGTACAGGCGATAGCCATGCTCCAGGTCTTCACATCCCCAGGCGGCGAACGCTTCGTCAACATGGCCGCCTTTCTCGATCAGGTGCCGTGGGAAGGCCAGATTGCCGCCAGCAGCGGCGGTGAACGGCCACAAGTGCTTGATGAGAAACTCTGTCTTGTCATAAACGGCAAACCGCCAGTCAACAGACGCGCCATTTTCATCCTGGGCGTTGGACACATCGTTGACAGGATTAATATTTTCCAGAGCATCAATGGTCTGGGGATCGTTCAGGATCTGGTCGTCGGTAATGCCCGAAACATCCACGTAACGCCGGTGCCCGATCAGGACGCAGTCATCCGCCACATGCAGCACTTGCATATAGGTTTCGACGGTACTGGGGGGAGGCAAAATGTCTGCGTCCATGAAAATGATGGCGTCACTTTTGGCGAGCCGCAGCCCCATGTTTCTGGCTGCTGCCAGCCGGTAGCCGTTATCCTTTTGGCGGGCGTAGTAAAGCCTCAGCTTTTTCTCATACTTTCGAATAATTTCAAGGGTTTCATCATGGCTGCCGTCATCCACGACAATGATGTCAATCAAGGCCTGCGGATAGGTTTGATGGGTCAGCGCGGCCAGCGTGTTGGCGAGCAACTCCCGACGGTTATAGGTCGGGATGATGATGGAAACGGTTTTGGCATACGGTTGTTGGGACGCCTTGAAAATTTCGGTGCGTTCCAGGATATGCCGGTAGTCGTTGCCGTCGCCAATAACCGGCGGCAAGCAAAAATGCGGCGGCAGGGCAGGATTTCTGCCCCTTTCGCGGGGAGTTGCCGATAAAGGGGCGGAAGGTTTGAACAGGAGAAAATGCCTGGCCAGTTCGAATTCACCCAATTCAATGGCTGCTTGTTCCGCTATCTGGTAGGGCAGCATCTGGCGCGCGTCAATATTTAATACCTGCATGGCCTTGTTGAGGGCGTCCAGATATTGCTTGTTGACCAGATCATGCTGGGCCGACTGTATCAGGGGTTGGAGATTGTGGGGGTCGATCTGTGCTGTCATGTGTGGACACTCAATTCCTGACAAAGCAGGGTTTCGCAATGGTTAACTATTCGTTCAATAACGGCGCTGTTGGTGATCGCTGGGCGAGAATGACGGAAGGCGTCCAACCTTGCCCTATCCAACTGGACACTGGACCATTCGCACAGGTTATCGGCCAGCTTTGGGGAAACCTCCTCTGCCGTCAGGTAGTTGCCGCATCCCAGCGCAGCCAGACGCTCGCCGGTGATGCGTTGCTCTGCATGCATCGGCAACGCCAGCACCGGCGTACCGGCTTGCAGCGCAGCTGAAACCGTTCCCATGCCGCCGTGGCACACGATGAGATCCGCTGTCTGCAAAGCAGCTGCAAACTGTACGGGTTGTAGGGCGAACGCCAGCGAAGGGGAGGCATATTGTGGCATTTGCTCACGGCCAAGGCCTGCGACATACGCCAATACGCAAACATTGCTGTTGGCCAATATCTGCAAAGCCTGGGGAAGTGCGGGGTAACTTGCCTTCAGGTAGGCGAATATTTTGCGCCCATGAACAGGCGGCCATGTTGGGTTTATACCGTCACTTTGTTCAATCAATGGGCCGGTGTAGGTGTGCCTTTGTCCCTGGCGCGGATAGTAATGGTCAAGTTCTGGCCAAACCGTCAGGAAGCAGGCGTCTGTTGCAAACAGTTCATGCAAATGCTGGAGTTTTGGACGGCCTAATACCGCCAGCACCTGATTGGCATTCGCCAAGGCTTGTTGTTCAGCTTGGAGCACGCGTGATTCAGCAACCATTGCCCAGTTTCTGAAAACAGGGCAGGGGCTGACAGGGGGCGGGTAATAAAAACCGGTGCCGATGGTCACTTTCTTGAATGGCAGGCCATGGGCGCTCAACAGGCTGACAGGTGCATGATCCGCAATCAGCAGATCCGGCTGGAGGGCGGCAAACAGGGAATGCCATCCCCGCACCAACCCCAGCAATTCGGAGAGCTTCCCAAAACCGGCGGCAAACAACAATTCCGCATAAGTGGCGGAAGGCATATGGCCACCAATGGCAGACAACCATACCGGAGCCTGAAACCAGCGGATACGGTCATGTTGCCGGACGACTTGTTGTATCTGGCGCAAGTCCCGCGCCGCAATGCTGACCCAATGCCCTTGCTGTTGTAAGGCACGGGCAACTTGCAGCATTCGGTTTAAATGCCCAAGGCCAGAACCAAGCTCCCAACTGAACAAAACAGAGGCCATATGATCAATGGCCCCGCATCAGTGGAAACAGTGGGATGAATGAAGGATTGCTTTAGAGGCCACCGTAGCCGTTCAGGTCATCCATTGTAAAGACTTTGTCGCCTGCGCCTGTAACCGCCCCACCTGTGCCGGTGGTTGTAAAGCCAAAGGAGTCAGGCATATTGTCGCCCTGTGCCATATAGAATACGTCGTCAACGACGCCATCCTTGAGATAATCAGTGAAAACCAGCGAACCATGCGTAGGTTGGCGTGTCACTTCAACGTGAGTTCCTGCCGGAATTTTACTGCACATGATGTTTTTGGCGTAATAGCCGAATTCCGGGAAGGTTGGGCAAGCGGCAGCAGCCACGCCGCTGGAGAGCGCGGCGACAACAACGGTGCTTTTGGAGGCAAGCAACAGTTTACGTAGCTTCGCCTCGTCAAGTGGAAATTTTGGTGGCATAGTCAAGACCCCTGAGTTTAAACATAAATAAAATTAATCACAATTGGCGATTTTATAGCGTCAATGAATAAAAAACAAGCCAATATAGATGGTTTTTTGTAAAAAATTGTAACAGATTGCAATATATTTAATCAATTGTAATTAATTGATTATGTAATGAAAATATTACATGTCATGCGCAAACAGGCTGAAGTATTCCGTCATGAGCTGGGCGTAAGGTTTGATGCAGTTGGTGTGGTCAGAAGGGACTGAAATACATTCCACTAAATCAATGTCAGGCGTACTGCGCGCCCGCATGGCCGCCAGCGCGCGGGTGGAGTTGCCGAATGGCACGGTTTCGTCGTCACGTCCGTGGGTCAGGCGGGTAGGGGTCTTCACTTGCCAGTCATAAACGCTGTTGTTGTACATGGTGGTGTAATCATCCGCCATCCAGTCCATCAGAAACGTCTTGTCGAAGGCTACATCGCTGTTCTTGGGGACAAGAATATACAACAGCGTATCCACCATCGCTTCGTCAAACTTGCCGGGATATTTGGCGGCGGGGCGTCCCAATCCTAAGGCGCTGCCTGCGCCAGCCAGCAATGCTTTGGTACTGAGCAATTCATCCAGTGTGTATTGCAGGTCGTAAGGGCCGGCCCCCGCAACGCTGGCGGTGATCGGGACGCCCGCCGCCTCCAGTGCCCGTTGTGCTGCCAACGTCACATAGCCGCCTTCGGAATAGCCCGTCAGGAACAACTGGCCGTTGAGCGGTTGGCGTTGTTCCGCCAGCCATTGTTGCGCGGCGGTCAGAAAGTCCGTCACTGCGGCAGCGGAGGGCACCGCCTGCAAATAAGGGTGGGCTTTGCCGCGTGAGGCTCCGTAACCGATGTAATCCGCCGCTGCCACAACATAGCCGAGGGAGGCAATGATATTGACGGGCGAGGTGGCAGCGGCGTCATTGCTGGGCGCTTCCCGGTCGTAGAAGATGGTGCCGTGCTGAAAGCTCAACAGCGGGCTTTTGGCTCCCGCCGGTTTCTGCGGAATGGCGAGGACGCCGGAAGCTTCAGTCAGGTTGCCGCCGCCATCCACGGTCAGGTAGGTCAGGCGGTATTGGCTGACCGCGTAGAGCGGGATGACCGCAGGCGCTTTGGAAACCGGGTTGGCGATTGCGGCGGTGCTTTCCCCAATGCTGTTGGTTGTTACCAGTTGCCCGTCGAGCAACGCGCCGCGCGCATTTTTGATACGTTCCGGAATCGTGGATGAGGTTGCTCCGCTGGTTGTGCCGCCGCCAGTGCCGCCGTTGTTCGTTGTTTCGGTTTGCGCAACACTAGCACTGCCGCCACCCCCGCCACATGCCGCCAGCAACAGGGTTGAGGCCAACAGGACACAGGCGGAACGCATCAGTTTGCGGTAGGGTGTGGATGGCATGGCGGTAAGCTCCGGTTTAATTGTACTGATTAAAAAGTAAAAACTATTATTGCTCATAAAATATATTGAGTAAAGAAACGGTGTGGCTAAATGGATACAGAATTCGTTGCCTTATTGCAAGCTATCAAATCCTGCCGCTTGTGTGGGGAGTATCTACCTTTGGGGGCAAATCCGGTGCTGATCGCCCGCCCAACGGCACGTTTGTTGATTGTGGGGCAGGCTCCTGGCAGGCGGGTGCATGCAACCGGGCTGCCCTTCAACGACCCCAGCGGTGACCGCCTGCGCAACTGGTTGGGGATAGATCGGGAAACGTTTTACCACTCGCCGCACATCGCCATCGTGCCAATGGGGTTCTGTTATCCGGGAACGGGCAAGGGCGGGGATTTGCCGCCGCGTCCGGAATGCGCCGCCGCGTGGCGCAGGCAATTGCTGGAACGGATGCCGGAAGTGGGGTTGACGCTATTGTTCGGGCAATACGCCCAAGCATGGCATCTGGGTGGCCGCCGGAAAAAGAGCCTGACGGAAACGGTGCGGGCATGGCGGGAATATTGGCCGCAATACCTGCCGTTGCCGCACCCCAGCCCACGCAATATCCGCTGGTTCAAACAGAACCCGTGGGTGGAGGAGGAGATTGTTCCGCTGTTGCGGGAACGGGTTAGCAAGGTGCTGGCGGAGGAGTGATCATGGCGACATCTGGATAAACTTTCAGTGCATTCTTCTTCCAGATCAACGTCCATGATTTGGCGGGCTGGCAAGCGGGCCATGCTATACTGGGCGTATCAGTACCCGACGGCAGGATTGGTATGAGCAAACCCCTGAAATTGCCCATCGGCTTACAGGATTTCAATGAAGTCATCGGCGGCGGCTACCTGTACGTGGACAAGACCCAATATATCCACCGCCTGCTTACTTCCGGCAAATACTATTTCCTGTCGCGCCCGCGCCGTTTCGGCAAGTCGCTGACCCTTTCCACCATCAGCTACCTGTACCGGGGCAGGAGTGAGCTGTTCCAGGGCTTGTGGCTGGAAGGGCAGTGGGATTGGGGCAAGACGCAGCCAGTGGTGCATATTTCATTCAGCAGCATCGGCTATCGCACCCTGGGGCTGGAAGCGGCGATCGCCGCCGAATTGCGCTCCATCAGCCAGCGTATGGGCATTGCCTTGCAGGAGCAGGAGATTGACCGCCAGTTCCACGAATTGCTGCGGCAACTGGCGCAACGTGACGGCAAGGTGGTGCTGCTGGTCGATGAATACGACAAGCCGCTGATCGACTTTCTTGACGATCTGCCGCAGGCGCAAGCCAACCAGCAAACCCTGAAAATTTTCTATTCGGTGATCAAGGATAGCGACGCGTACCTGGAATTCATGCTCATCACCGGCGTGTCAAAGTTTAGCAAGGTGTCGATTTTTTCTGATCTCAACCACCTCAAGGATTTGACCTTTGACCGCCATTATGCGGCGCTGGTGGGTTATACCCAGGCAGAACTGGAGCAGTATTTTGAACCTTATATGGCGGAAGTGGAGGCGTACCAAGGCATGGGCCGCCCCGCCCTGCTGGAGAAGGTGCGTGCCTGGTACAACGGCTACAGTTGGGACGGGCGCACCCGCGTCTACAACCCGTTTTCGATTCTGTGTTTTTTCAGTGCGGGCGATTTCCGCAATTTCTGGTTTGAGACCGGCACGCCGACTTTCCTGCTCAAGCTGCTGAAGGAACAGCATTTGTACAAGCTGGACAACCTGGAAGCCAGCGAGCGCAGCTTCGCCAGTTATGACATCGAATCCTTGCAGGCGGTGCCGATCCTGTTCCAGACCGGCTACCTGACCATCAAGGCCAAAGACGGGCTGGGCACATACACCCTCGATTACCCGAATGCCGAAGTGCGGGAGGCGCTGCTGGAATACATCATCAGCGACCTGCGCCATACCCAGACCCCGTTCAGCACGCCGTTGGTGGTGGATTTGTACAAGGCGTTTGCGGCCAATGACCTGGAGCGGGTGATCATGTTGGTAAAAAGCATTTTCAAGACCATCCCCTCACAGATTTTCATCGCCAATGCGGAGCATTACTACCACAGCCTGATTTATCTGGTGTTTTTCTATCTGGGGCTGTACACCGAAAGCGAAGTCAACACCAGTGACGGGCGGCTGGATTGCGTGGTGAAAACCCCGGCCCACATCTATGTGATCGAGTTCAAGCTGGACAAAAGCGCGGCGGCGGCGTTGCGGCAGATCAAGGACAAAGGCTACGCTGAACGATA
This sequence comes from Candidatus Thiothrix phosphatis, assembly GCF_035668035.1. Classification (NCBI taxonomy): domain Bacteria; kingdom Pseudomonadati; phylum Pseudomonadota; class Gammaproteobacteria; order Thiotrichales; family Thiotrichaceae; genus Thiothrix; species Candidatus Thiothrix phosphatis. The sequence goes on from NZ_JAYMYJ010000014.1 coordinate 24,537, forward strand.
CCGCGCCGATTCGCGGGAAAAGGTGCTGGTCGGCGTCAATTTCAGCAGCGAAGCCAAAACGGTGGAAGGCTGGAAGGCGGAAACGCTCGGCTGATTCGCCCATAATCCCGTTCCTGCCGCTGGCCGAGCCTTGATCATAGGGAAACCTGCCGCCCCCGCTCAGTGCCGTTGTGCCGAATAGCTTTCCAGCCGCGCCCCGTAACGGCGCATGTCGGCGGCGCTCAGTTCCCGGCCACGCATGTCGGCGGGCAGCTCCAGCGTCAGGTGGAAATAGCGCCCGCCGCGCGCATTCACATCCGCCACCAGGTTGATCGGCAGCGTGCCGAGGACGGTGTCGCCCGGTTGCACGATGTCGACGGAAAAATGCGCCAGCCGCTGGTCGACGTGGAAGCCTTCCGCCTCCGCCCAATCGACGGCCCCGGGGTGGCGGGAAATGAAATAGGTGGTCATGGTGCCCTCTGCTGGTTGGTAAAGCGGGTCAGTTTAGCGGCAGGCGGGGGAACTGGCGAGGTTGGCAAGCTTGTTGCGCCATGCTGGGTGCACCGGCGTCCTTGGCGGCAGGGTTGGTATAGGCAGGCCCCTGAACTTACCTATTAATCCCTTCTCAAACAGGGCGGTATTCAAACTGTTGCTGAAGAGCTTTCAGTAACGGAAGCAACGTCTTAATCCCTTTTCAAACAGGGCGGTATTCAAACGGAATACAACCTTCATATGGAAAAAGCAAGATGTCTTAATCCCTTTTCAAACAGGGCGGTATTCAAACAGGACACGATCGTTCCATCGAGCGAGTTCATTGTGTCTTAATCCCTTTTCAAACAGGGCGGTATTCAAACGGCGCATCTGTCTACTTCCGGATTAATTCCCGTCGTCTTAATCCCTTTTCAAACAGGGCGGTATTCAAACGTCAATTATCAAGGAGAATAGTTTATGAAATTGGGTCTTAATCCCTTTTCAAACAGGGCGGTATTCAAACCATCGGCCTTTGTCGGATTACAGTGGACTGTCTGTCTTAATCCCTTTTCAAACAGGGCGGTATTCAAACAAGACAGACCTGATTGAAACACGAGAACGACATCGTCTTAATCCCTTTTCAAACAGGGCGGTATTCAAACCCCGCCGTTCGTCGGAAACACTGTGGTTTCAACAACTTGCGGTGCTGAATTTTTGACATCAAATGGGCACTTCAGAGTTAGCATTTTGGCTCACCTCGTTTGGATACAAAAAGACTAAATTTAAAGCAAATCGTTAATGGTATTTGTTAAATGGCGGCAGGCGGATAACGCTTGCATTAGGCTAATTATGCAGCAAAAAGCAGGTCACAAGCTACCTTCTTTTGTGCTTTCCTTCTCATCACGGCAAGGATTATTGGATTCGTGAGGGTTGGGCAGCCCCGTAGGGCTGCCGTGGGTGGGGAGTGGTTGGGTCAGCGCTGGGTGATGATCTTGATGATTTTCTTGATCAGTTCGCAGCTTGGGTCTGGGGTGCAAGTTTGCGGCATGGTGGTTCTCCTGTTTGGGTTGGTTTCAGTCGTTGTGGTTGCGTTTTTCGAGCGTATCGATGCGCTGGCTGTCGTAGGCGCTTTTGGCCATTAGGGCAAGAATGATCAGCGGGATCATGTTGTTCTCCTGGGTTTAGGGATGCATAGGTTACGGTATTGGTTGGGGTTTCCCTTGGATGGCAAGCGTGCCAACTTGCCATCGGTCGGGGGTTGGGGTGGCGTTTAGCGCAGGATGATGTCCCACCAGGCCGGGGTGTTGTCGGTCGGCAGGCGTAGTGGGAACGGGCGTGGGTGAGTGGGGAAGTGTGGGTGGATGATCTTGTTCATGTTGTTGTCTCCATCAGGGGTTGTGATGGAGACAGTATGAAGGGAAGCCGGTTGTTTGGAGGGGATTACAAACGTGCGAACTTTTCCAGATCGATAGGCAAATGGATATTGGCTGCTGTCAGTGCGGTGGGCAGTGGGTAGTAGACATAACCACCAGACTCAATACTCTGGATCTGATAATGGACGGCTGCCTTGTTGAGGGAATGTTCCAGTGCTGTGTTGCAATGCTTGAGGTGTGGGCGCAGGTAATCTGCCCTCAGGCCGGTGGCTTCGATGGCGTTTTCCATTTTGTTGATGCCTTTGTCACCATGCAACTGACGGTATACCGCCAGCAGTTCCCGGCTGTATTCGTGGTTGGGGGTGTCATCCTTGCTTTTGTAGCGGATGGGTTCCTGCCCGGCACGGTGGCGCAGCAATAACCATACATACACGGCGAGACTGGTGCGCCCGAATTTTCCGTGAGTCACCCGGATGCGGCTGGCATACAACTGACCGTTGACCAGTTCTATCTGGATGCCGGAAAACTGCTGCTGCACCAGCTCTACTGCCCGGTTGAAGGTGTATTCGCCTTCGCTGAGGGCTTTGGCAAAACCCAAGCCTTCGCGCAGGCGTACAAACGGGATGTCAGCCAGCATGACGGTAATATCTGAATTGGGGGCTGGGTAGAAGAAATCACGGCTGATGCGGTTTTCATCCACCAGGACGTGTGACAGGCGATCCTGCATGCGCCCAAACAGCGACAGGGCGTAACCAAGGTAATAGGTCATGGTCTTGCGCCCACCGGCGATGGATACGTGCAGGCTACTATCGTGGTCTTCTGTCAGGCGTTGCACCAGCTCGGTGATGAAGTCAGCCGCTGCGGTGTTGTCCGCATCTGTCTGGATGTCTTCCAGCTCCTGCTGATCGCGGGTGATGACATGGATATGTTGTTCAGTGACCTGTGGAAGCCTGATGTTGTAGTCGTTGCACAAGTGCTGTAATGCGCCGTTTTCTCCCAATAAACCCTCCATCAGTTTTTGTTTGCCACTTTTGGTGGTGATGATTCGGATTTCGGTCGGCAGCCAGGCAGGCTGGCGGGTTTGGGTCAGGGCGTATAGCACTTCGGTGATAATGGCGGGGGAATGCCCGGCCAGGGTCAGCAGGATGCGCCTTGGGTACTGTTCTGGGTGGCTTGGGTTGGTTGTTGTCATTGTTGGTGCCTCGTTGGATTTATGCGGGTGTTTTGCCGAGTGTGCGCCAGTTCTTGATGAAATCACCCAAAGTGGCACGTAGGGATTGTTCTTTTTGCAGCACCTTGGCGGATTCCTGCTGCCAGCCCTTGACGCCATGCGCCATGCCGTTGCGGATATGGCTGAGGCGGAGAAAGCGCCCATCGGCCTTTTGCATCGTTGTGCGGTTGGCTTCGCGCTGGTCGCTGAATTCATTTTGCTGGTTGGCGGGCAGGGATGCGCTCAGGCAGGCTTCCTGGGTGAAAATGCTGGCGCGCAGGTAGTCCCCCTTGTCGTAGTAGGTTTGCGCGAGGCTGATTTCCCAGTCTGCCCGTTGCGGTGAACGCCACCAGGACAAGCGCTTTTGCAGCTCATCACCGAACAGGCGTAGGAAAGCCGAACCGCGCCGTTCCAGCGCTGGTTTCAGGCCGCTGAGTTTTTCCTTGGCCTTGACGATATTGGTGGTGCGCTCGAAAAAGGCGGCCTCACGCAGGGTGTTGCACTCCGCAGCGCTCCAGCCTTCATCCGCCAGCATGTCAGCAAACGGGGCGTAGTTGCCGCTGGCGTCATAGGCGGCAAATGCCCGAATCCACTCCATGGTCTGCAACATGCCGCGCAAATCCAGCACCGGGGTTTTGCCCTCGCTGCTCATGTCCAGCGCGCCGTAGTACAAGCCTTGCACGCGCACCTGTTTGACCCGCTCGAGGTAGTGGGCAGCCACCAACCCCAGCATCGGCAGGTGGCGGAACCCGTGGGTGATGTCCAGCACAACTTCCTGCTGAGGCTGGACGGCGGCGGCAATGGTGGTGAGGATGGCTAGCTGTTCGTTGGTGTCGCGGGCGTAGGGGATGATTTTCATCTCCACCGGGCAACCCAGGTGCTTTTCGATCATTGGTGCCAGTTCATCCAGGATGGCGGCGTCAACGCGGTTGTTCTGCGCCAGATCCAGCAGGCGCAGGCGTGCCTCTTCCTGTTGCCCGTCGGCGGCATGGGCTTCAATCAGCACATCCCACATGCTGCCAGAAGTGCCCAGCAACACCATTTTGGCGGGGCGCAAATGTTGGGCCAAGGCAAAGCCGAAATAGGCCGTGGTGTAAGTCTGGCCGTCAATGACGTAATTGGCGGTACGGTAGCCCTTGATGGGGTCAAGCGTGTTTTTGCCGAGAAAGCTGATCAGTAGGGGTTGGGTCATCAACGTGTCCTTTAATCTATTGGGAAATCCCCCGGCTTTGCCGGGGAGACGTGCATAGTTTGAC
>NZ_JAYMYJ010000015.1:0-4380 GCF_035668035.1 Candidatus Thiothrix phosphatis
TGGGGCCGGTCATGCTGGATCTGGCAGGCGTCGTCCTGACCGCCGAAGATCGTGAACTGTTGCAACATCCTGCGGTTGGCGGCGTCATCCTGTTCGCCCGCAATTATGCCGACCCGCAACAACTGGCCGCCCTGACCGCAGCGATCCGCGCCGTGCGCGAACCGCGCCTGTTGGTGGCGGTCGACCAGGAAGGCGGACGGGTGCAACGTTTCCGCAGCGGCTTCCGGCGTTTGCCGCCCGCAGCGGCGTTTGGGGAATTGGCCCGCCGCGAATCCTTGCAGGCTGGGTTGCGCGCCGCCCAATTGGCCGCTTGGCTGATGGCCGCCGAGTTGCAGGCCGTTGGGGTGGACTTCAGTTTTGCGCCGGTGCTGGATGTGGATCGTGGCCTGTGCCAAGCCATCGGCGACCGCGCTTTTGCCCAGGAACCAGCGGCCATCGCAGCGTTGACGACGGCCTGGATGCAGGGCGCGCGCCGGGCAGGCATGGCCTCGGTCGGCAAACATTTCCCCGGACACGGCGGCGTGGAGGCCGATTCCCACCTCGCGCTGCCGTGTGACGGACGCAGCTTCGACACCTTGTGGCGGGAAGATCTGACGCCGTTCCGCCAATTGGTGGGGCAAGGCCTGGAAGCCGTCATGCCCAGCCATGTCGTGTACCCGGCGGTGGATTCCCAACCAGCGGGTTTTTCCTCCCGTTGGCTGCGGGAAATCCTGCGCGAACGCATGGGGTTCCAGGGAGCCGTCATCAGCGACGCGCTGGACATGGCGGCGGCAGAAGCGGCGGGCGGATTTGTCGAGCGCTCCCAGGCAGCCCTCAATGCCGGTTGTGACCTGCTATTGCTGTGCAACAACCGTCCTGCCGCCATCCAGGTGGTGGAAGCCTTGGCGGATCACCACTCCCCTGCGGCGCAGACGCGGTTGGCGCGCTTGTACAGCCGCCATTTCACCCCGCATGCACAGGTGCAGCAACACCCTTATTGGCAGGAAGCCAACGCCCTGCTGGAACAGCTGGCTGCGGGCGCCAGCACTGACCTATCGTTCGACCCAACCACGCGGGGCGGCTCGGTTGTGTGAGTAAAGTTCCGCCGCTGAGCAGGCCGGTTCTAGCGGGTGATGAATTGTTAAGAATTGTAAAAGCTGATTTAAAAACAGCCATAATCATGCCATCATCCCCCTGTTTACAAACCTCAAGGCCCCTCTACTTCCCATGCTGATTGAATTCACGGTTGCTGGCGGCAGCCTTGCGCTGTGGCGCAAACTACGCAAAAAAAGCGCCAAAACATTGCCATCTGTACCCTCACCGCAACCGGAGGACAACAAGCCCAACAAACTTCAACAAACCGCACAGGTTTTTCAGGATCTTAAAAGCGCCTTGGTTGGCAATGAACGCCAAGAATTGCAGAACAGCCTTGACCCCAACCTGCAAGGCATGGACGAAGTCCAGAAACGGCGTAATGGCCGCAATATGTTGTTCTCCATTGGTGCGGTAGGTTTGGCGGTGCTGGGAACCACTTCGCCCGTTTTTTACCTGTTGGGCAGCGCGGCGGTCATCTATTTGGGGCGGCATGTTTACCAGCAAGTTTGGCGAGATGTCAAACAGGGTCACCTTGTCAGTGTGTATCTGGTCTCCTCCATCCTGGTGTTGGGCATGATTGCGACCGGGCAACTGCTTTATTCAGCGCTGGCTGCGGTGCTGAGTGGTGCGATGGTGCGCTTGATCAAGAAAGCGGAAGATAATTCACAGAAACAATTGATCAATATTTTTTCAGGACACCCCAAACAAGTCTGGGTGGAGAAAGACGGTGCAGAACTGGAAGTGGCGTTCGACTCTATCCGTAAAGGCGACGTTGTCATCGTTCAGGCAGGTGAGGTGATCCCGGTTGATGGGGTGATCCAGGCAGGTTCAGCCAATATTGACCAGCACATCCTAACCGGCGAAAGCCAGCCGGTCGACCGAGGGGTTGGGGAATCCGTCTTTGCCGCCACCCTGGTGCTGGCTGGCCGCATCAGCATTTTGGTGGAGACGGCGGGCGATGAGACTGTCGCCGCCAATATCGGCAATGTATTGAACAATACCAAAACCTATAAAGACCACCTGATGCTGCGCGGCAAGAAGATTGCTGACAGTATGTTGCCGCTGGAGCTGACCGCCAGCGCCATCACCTTGGGGCTCCTGGGGCCACTGCCCGCCATCGCCGTGCTCTGGTCTGGGCTGGGTTACCGCATGATCATGCTTGGCCCCATCAGCGTGTTGAATTACCTGCAAATCCTGTCGCGGCGCGGCATCCTGGTCAAGGATGGGCGGGTGCTGGAGTCCCTGCACAATGTCAATACGGTCGTGTTCGACAAGACCGGCACGCTGACCGAAGAACAGCCCACCATTGGTGCTGTGCACCTGCTGGCGGATTACGATGAAAGCCAGGTGCTGCATTTCGCTGCCAGCGCGGAACATCGCCAAACCCACCCTGTCGCCCGCGCCATCATTGGCAAGGCGCAGAGCCTGGGCGTGGTGCCATCCGTACCGGATGACGCCAGCTACGAAGTCGGCTACGGCATCAAGGTGCATCTGGGGCAACAAACCGTGCGCGTGGGCAGCATCCGCTTCATGCAGCGGGAAGGCCTGCCCATGCCGGAGCAACTGGAAGGGTTGCAGCAACAGGCGGAAGAGCAGGGATATTCCCTGATTTACATCGGTGTCGACAATGTGGTGGCAGGCGTCCTGGAAATGCAGCCAAGCATCCGCCCCGAAGCCCACCAACTCATTCAGCACCTGAAAAAACGCGGCATCAGCACTTACATTATTTCCGGCGACCACGAAAAACCTACCCGGACGATTGCCCAAAAATTGGGGGTCGACCATTACTTTGCTGAAACCCTGCCAGAAAACAAGGCTGAACTGGTCAAGCAACTGCGCGACGAAGGCAAATTCGTCTGCTTTATCGGTGACGGCATCAATGATGCGATTGCGCTGAAATCGGCGCATATCTCCATCTCGCTCAAGGGGGCGTCCAGCGCAGCGACCGATACGGCGCAAATCATTTTCATGGATGGGACACTGGCCCCGCTGGAACGCCTGTTTGCGTTCACGGATGAATTTGAACGCACCATGAGCCGCAATATGATCATTAGCTTGGCTCCTGGCATCATCAATATTGGCGGCATCTACCTGCTGCATTTTGGCGTCGCCGCCAGTATGGGCCTGTTCTATGGCGGCACCACGGTGGGCTTGGCCAATGCCATCCATCCATTGATCAAACACCAAGATAAAGGTGCTGCAACAGCGAAAGGCCAAATTGAAAACAACAAAAACTGAGTGGTTCAACAGCCATGCTTGAAACGGATATCCTGACGGCGCTCTTTGCTTTGGGGGCCGCCTTGGCGTGGGGAAGCGGCGACTTTAGCGGGGGGCTGGCTTCACGGCGGCATAATGTTTACAGCGTGTTGCTGGCGGCACAACTGGTCAGTATTGCGCCCTTGCTAGTATTGGCGCTGGTGTTTGAGCAGGCACTGCCGCGCGCCAGTGACCTGCTGGCGGGAGCGGTTGGCGGCGTTTTCGGCGTGGTTGGCCTAGTCAGCCTGTATACCGGCCTGGCGCGGGGGCGGATGGGGATTGTCGCCCCGTTGGCGGCCATTATCGCCAGCATTATTCCGGTGTGTATCGGCATGATTACGGAGGGTGCCCCTACCCTTTGGCAAACCGTTGGTTTCGCCATCGCATTAATCGCTATTTGGTTATTGTCCAGTGACGGTGGGCGCAAGCTGGAAGCGACGCCGGTGGAGCTGCGTTTTGCCTTGCTTGCCGGGGTTGGGTTTGCGGCGTTTTACTTGGCGCTGGACAGTTTCAGTGGTGAAACGGCGCTGTGGCCAGTGTTTGCCGCCCGTCTGGCCTCCATGAGCTTATTGGCGCTTTATGTGTCCAAACGCCGCCAATGGAGCATGCCGCCGCGCCCACTGCTGCCTTTGGTTGCCCTGACGGGTTTGCTCGATACCGCAGGCAATTTTTTCTTCGTGCTCGCGGCCCAAGCAGGGCGGCTGGATGTCGCCACGGTAGTGTCTTCGCTGTACCCGGCCATTACCGTTTTGTTTGCTTGGCTGATCCTGAAAGAACATTTGAAATTTAAACAACGCATCGGCGTGCTGACAGCCTTTGCCGCCATCACCCTGATTGCTTTATAAAAGAAAAGGCTCATTATGTGTTTCGGGGTCTTAGCCCAACAGCATTGCCAATAAAGAATGCAGCGCCGCTTGCCCCCGTTTCCTGATGTTGTGCAGGCACTCGAAGAAGGCGAGGCAACACGGCAGTTTTTCCTGGGAGATGCCCCGGTGCGGGCGCAGCCATGGGCGTAGCAGCGACCAAAAACCTTCCATGGTGTTGACGTGG
>NZ_JAYMYJ010000016.1:0-13886 GCF_035668035.1 Candidatus Thiothrix phosphatis
CCCCGACGCCGACACCAACCCCGACGCCGACACCAACCCCGACGCCGACACCAACCCCGACGCCGACACCAACCCCGACGCCGACCCCAACCCCGACGCCGACCCCAACTCCGACGCCGACCCCAACTCCGACGCCGAAGCCATGCCCGACTCCGACCCCGCACCCGGCTCCAACGCCATGCCCAACTCCGGCTCCGCACCCGGCTCCGCACCGGTCTTCGAAGCGATGCTAACCCTGGCTATTGCCTGTTAACCCTTTGCGGGCAGGCATAAAAAAAGGCTTCCTTTTGGAAGCCTTTTTTGTCGGCGACAAATGGTGGGTAGTTTTGAACTTGCAGGCGGTCTTAGTCAGCAGCCACTAACGGCTCAGGCTGGCCACAACCTACCGGCCAATACCAAAAAATTTTCAATCGGTATAAAAGAACATGTCGCCATGGCCTTTTTCACGAAACCACTTGGTAATAATGACTTTTTTCCCTTCTTCCACCTGCATGCCGTGATGCAGTGTATGGCGATTGGGGGTGCCATCAGGGTACAGGTTATTCCAGATGACCGCCTGACCCTGCTTCGGATAGAAGGTGTGGTTGATATACGGGAAATAAGTCCCTCCCCCTTACGAAACATCATTGAGATAGACAGCAAATGTCCAGGTACGCTGCCCCATTTGGCTGGTGAACTCCTGGTAGACATCCATATTTGGCGCAAAATAATCGTGATGCGCCTTGAACTCCTGCCCAACCGAGTAATGCTGTGCTTGAATCGCCTCTGAATATGGCAATTGCACACCCAATGTCCGGGCAATTTTTTCATCTATGTAAGGGACAATAGGGTCATCCTGATTATGCAAATCACACGTCATGCTGGTGCGGAACGCATTGTCACCATTACTGTGTGTCACCTCGGAAGGGCGCAATTTTTCTTCTGTTAAAGCGATAATCCGCTCACATTCTTCGGGGGACAGAAAATTATCAATGCTGTAGAGTTGCAATAATGGTGTATCAAAGCGTTGCCAACCTTCTGGCCTGCCGCCTGTTTCTGGAAGCTGTGCCAAGGCAGCATAATCAACGGCCGAATCAATGGAAACTTCAATGCCTTCCGGGAAGGCATCCTTCATCATCTGCCTGATGCTCTCGACAGCAAAACCGTTTTCGCGCAAAGTCTGGTACAAACCGCCTGCATCACAGCCGCGTTGCAAATTCGTGTCCAGCCATGTTTTCCATTCCTGATCCAGTCCTGCCATGACAATCTCCTGGTTTTACAGTAATTATTAATTGATTGTGCAAATATCCAATAGCAAAAAAATATGGATAAATACCGGCCCCATCATAAAAAAGACATTCAAATAATGCCCAGCAGGGCACTATCCAGTGGTGATTCCCCCTAGACAGACGGTCTCTCCGACCATTGCCCTAACCTACCGACGCAGTAACAGTGGCTGCGCTTGCGCAACCTGTTTGGCAAGTGGGGACAGACGCCGCCTTCCGTCTGTTGGCGGTTTCTGGCCAGCAAATCGTCGATCTTTGGTCATATGCTGATTAATTTGGTTAACGACAAACCTTTTTCGCATCGTACAAGAATCAGGTAAGATTCAGGGACAAGCGATGTCCAGCCAAAAGACAACCATAAGGTGGCGGTTTTCCGCCGCCTTTGCCTTATACCTGCTGCATATCGGCTCCCTATCATAAATAAAGTCTCTCCATATCACGCAGTTAGCTGGAAAACCGCAAAACCGGACGGCGTCGGCATGTTTTTCCCATAAACGGCCAAGACGCGCTTTTTGCATTCATCACGACGCTTTAGGACCACAACCGCTATGAAAGACGAACTCAACCAGGCCGCGCTGGATTACCACCAGTTCCCCCAACCCGGCAAACTCGAAGTCACCCCCACCAAGAATATGGTCAACCAGCGCGACCTGGCGCTGGCGTATTCCCCCGGCGTCGCCGCCGCCAGCTTGGCGATTGCCGACAACCCCGCCACTGCCGCCGATTACACCACCCGTGGCAACCTGGTGGCGGTGGTGTCCAACGGCACGGCGGTGCTGGGGTTGGGTTCCATTGGCGCACTGGCGTCCAAGCCGGTGATGGAAGGCAAAGCGGTGCTGTTCAAGAAGTTCGCAGGCGTGAATGCGTTCGACATCGAGTTGGACACCCTCGACGTGGACAAGCTGGTGGAAGCCGTCGCCCTGATGGAGCCGACATTCGGCGGCATCAACCTGGAGGACATCAAGGCACCGGAATGCTTCGAGGTGGAAAAACGCCTGAAAGCGCGCATGAAAATCCCCGTGTTCCATGACGACCAGCACGGCACCGCGATCTGCGTGGCGGCGGCAATCCGCAACGGCCTGCGGGTGGCGGGCAAAAACATTGAAGACGTGAAACTGGTCTGTTCCGGCGCGGGCGCGGCGGCGATTGCCTGCATGAACCTGCTCCAAGAAATGGGCCTGAAGAAAGAAAACATCATCGTCAACGACCGCTTCGGCATTATCTACCAAGGCCGCACCGACGAGATGAACCCGTACAATTCCGCCTACGCCGTCGACACCACCGCCCGCACGCTGGATGATGTGATGGACGGCGTGGACGTGTTCCTTGGCCTGTCCGCCCCGCGCGTGCTCAAGCAGGAGCATGTGAAAGTGATGGCGGCAAACCCGCTGATCCTCGCCCTGGCCAACCCTGAACCGGAAATCCGCCCGGAACTGGTGTACGAAGTCCGCTCCGACGCCATCATCGCCACGGGCCGCAGCGACTACCCGAACCAAGTCAACAACGTGCTGTGCTTCCCGTTCCTGTTCCGTGGCGCGCTGGACGTGGGCGCAACCGAAATCAACGAGGCGATGAAAATCGCGGTGGTGGAGGCGATTGGCGACTTGGCCATGCGCGAAGCCTCCGATGTCGTCGTGTCAGCCTACGGCGGCGCGGAATTCCATTTCGGGCGCGACTACCTGATCCCCAAGCCGTTTGACCCGCGCCTGATGACCATCATCCCGCCGCGCGTCGCCAAAGCCGCGATGGAAAGCGGCGTGGCCACCCGCCCGATCACCGATTTCGAAGCCTATGAGCGCAAGCTGGAAAGCTTCGTGTTCCGCTCCGGCATGACCATGAAGCCGGTGTTCGACCGGGCGAAACGCAACCCGCAACGCATTGTGTTCGCGGAAGGCGAATCCCAGCGCGTCATCAATGCGGTGCAAATCCTGGTCGACGACGGCATCTGCCAGCCGATCCTGCTCGGCAACCCGGAACTGATCCAGCGCAATATCGACGCCTACGACCTGCGCCTGAAGATCGGCAAAAACGTGCAGGTGGTTGACCCGCGCAACAATCCCGATTTCGAGCGCCATGTGGCGGAACATTACGCAGTGATGTGCCGCAAGGGCGTGACCCCGGTCTACAGCCGCCGGGTGATGATGGCGCGCACCACCCAGATTGCCGCCGTGCTGCTGCGTTGCGGCGACGCTGATGCCATGATCTGCGGGGTGGAAGGCAATTACATTTCGCACCTGCATTACGTGCGTGACCTGATCGGCGCGCGCCCCGGCCTGGAGGATGTCGCCGCCGTCACCATGCTGATCCTCAAGCGCGGCACCTACTTCCTGACCGACACCCATGTGAACGAAGATCCAACCCCGGAACAACTGGCGGACATCACCGCGCTGGCGGCGGAACTGGTGAACGGTTTCGGCCTGGAGCCGAAGGCCGCGTTGCTGTCGCATTCCAATTTCGGCAGCCGCATGAACAAATTCTCCGCCAAAATGCGTGATGCCCTGGATGTGTTGCGCCAGAAATACCCGCATATCCAGGCGGAAGGTGAAATGCATGTGGATGCGGCGCTGTCGCAGGAAGTCCGCGACCGCATGTTCCCCAATGCGGCGTTCACGGGCGAAGCCAACCTGCTGGTCTGCCCGGATCTGAATTCCGCCAATATCGCCTACAACATGAGCAAGATGCTGGCGGACGGCCTGCCGGTCGGGCCAATGCTGGTGGGGACAAACTATCCGGCGCACATCCTGACCGAAAGCACGACCGTGCGCGGGATTGTGAACATGGCGGCGTTTGCGGCAGTGGAAGCGGCCAGCCGCAAGCAGCAGGCGTAACGGGCGGAAACCCTATCCTGACCTTCCTCACCCGCCAGGGGTGGAAGGTCTTCCCCCTTGGCGGAAGCCGGTTGCATCTGCCCGGATCACAGCCGCTGGTACAGCAAATCCCAGACGCCATGCCCCAGTTTCAGGCCACGGTTTTCGAACTTGGTCAGCGGGCGCTCCGGCGGGCGCGGGGAATAAGGCGACCCAACAGCAAGGTTGCGGAACTCCGGGCAGGCATCCATCACCCGCGCCATATGCCCGGCGTAGCTCTCCCAGTCGGTCGCCATGTGCAACACGCCGCCGCTGCGCAGGCGGGTGGCGACCAGCTTGACGAAATCCGTTTGCACAATGCGGCGCTTGTGGTGCTTTTTCTTGTGCCAGGGGTCGGGGAAGAACAGTTGCACCCGCTCCAGCGCGGCAGGCGGAATGCGCTGTTGCAGGATGTCGACCGCATCGCTGTTCATCACCCGGATATTCTCCAGCCCATTGTCGCCGATGATTTTCAGCAAGTGACCGACGCCGGGGGTATGCACTTCGATACCGATGAAATCACGTTCCGGCGCGGCGGCGGCCATCTGCGCCAGCGATTCGCCGTTGCCAAAGCCGATTTCCAGCGTGACCGGCGCAGCCCGCCCAAACAGCCGGGCGAAATCCAACGGCGTGTCAGCCATGTCGACGCCAAACACCGGCCACAGGGTTTCCAGCGCCTGTTCCTGCCCCTTGGTCAGACGCCCCTGCCGCAAGACAAAGCTTTTGATCGTGCGGGGATGTTCAGCCGCCTGCATGGTTTAGAAAAACGTCCCGTCAATTGGCGAGGAAGCTGACGCATAGCGCTTGCGCGGCATCCTGCCCGCCAGAAACGCTTCCCGACCGGCGATGACCGCGTGCTGCATCGCGGACGCCATCAACACCGGATTGCGGGCGGCGGCGATTGCGGTGTTCATCAGCACGCCATCGCAGCCCAGTTCCATCGCCACGGCGGCGTCGGAAGCCGTGCCCACACCTGCATCCACCAGCACCGGCACCTTGGCGTTGGCGACAATTTCGAGGATGTTGTATGGGTCACGGATGCCCAGGCCGGAGCCGATCGGTGCCGCCAGCGGCATGACCGCCACGCAGCCGATGTCTTCCAACTGGCGGGCAATCAGCGGGTCGGAACTGGTGTACACCATCACCTTAAAGCCATCCTTGACCAGGATTTCCGCCGCCTTCAATGTCTGGAGGGTGTCGGGGTACAAGGTTTTCTCATCGCCCAGCACCTCCAGCTTCACCAGGTCGTGGCCGTCCAGCAGTTCGCGCGCCAACCGGCAGGTGCGCACGGCGTCATCCACGTTGTAGCAGCCTGCGGTATTGGGCAGCAGGGTGTAACGGTCGAGCGGGATCACGTCCAGCAGGTTGGGTTCATCCTTGTTCTGGCCGATGTTGGTGCGGCGGATGGCGACCGTGATGATTTGCGCGCCGCTGGCTTCAATGGCCGCTTTGGTTTCCGCCAGATCCTTGTATTTGCCGGTGCCGACCAGCAAGCGTGAGGCGTATTCCTTACCCGCAATGGTGAGGGTGTCATTGTGCATACTGTGATTCCTGTGTTTTAACCGCCGCCAATGGCGTGGACGATTTCCACCGCGTCATGGGAATTCAGGGCTGTACTGTCAAACTGGCTGCGCGGGACGAGTTCCTGATTGACTTCGACCGCCAGCCGTTTGCCCTGCAATTCCAGAATCGCCAGCAACTGTGCCACTGTCGTGTCCGCAGGAATAAGGTGCGGGGTGCCGTTGACGAGTATTTCCATCGTGCCGTCCGGGTGGGTTTATGAAAGCGGTATTACATCACAAGCCGAAGGCAGTGTCAGTTTCAAAACAGGCGCAGATCACTTCGCCTTGTGTTTTCAACCAGTCGTCACGGTATGGCCCCCTTGCGCCGCTGAATCCAGAGGAAAATACCTAATATTTATTTTTACCCATGGAATCAGAGTCAAAATAATGGCGATCTTCGGCATGCAAGGAAAAAAAACCACCGCACAGGACAACAATCCTTCTTCTGTACAGGATAGATCCACTCTTTGGTGTGGCCGAGCCGAAGAATTGCAGCTACTGGATAAAACCTGGGCGCATAGCCCATCCAACCTATTGCTGCTGCATGCACCGCCGGGCACCGGCAAAACCACCCTGCTCGCCCATTGGCTACAGTCGGGAGAGGTATCCGGACGCACCTGCAAACCGCCACACCATTGGGTTTTCCCTACCGCTGTCGGGCAACAGGATAGACAGGCACACCATGGCTGGGTCAGGGAATTTCTGGATACCTTGCTCCACCGCTTAGATGTGGCGCATGCTGAAAACTTGACTGGCCGGGAAAAAGCCGTGCTGTTGGCGGAGCGGCTGCAACAGCAGGATAGCTGCCTGATTATAGAAAACTTCCCCGCCAAGCTGATCACGGTAAACTCCATAACAGGCATGTATTCCCCCTGCCTGTATGAATTTTTACGCCGGATGGCGGTCGGCAAGCGGGGAAAGTGCATCCTGCTGTCTGATGAGGAAATCATTTTTACCTATGAAATAGCGCCTCATGTGCACATTATCCGGCTGGGTGAGCTGACGGCGATGGATGGCGCAGAACTCCTCCGCCTGCAAGGGTTCTCCGGTGAGCCGCAACAGCTGGAGCGGATTTCCTCCAGTTTCGACAATCACGCCCTGGCGCTGACGCTGCTTGCCCATTACCTCAAGCAGGCGCATAACGGTGACCTCACACAATTGGACACCGTCCCCATGCTGCTGGACTTCCAGCCTGAAGGACGGGCGACCCGGCGCGTGCTGGCCGCTTACCATAGCTGGCTGGGCAGGACTCCGGAAAGGGCGCTGTTGTACCTGTTAAGCCTGTTTAACCGGCCTGTTTCCCCCACAACCCTATTGGAGGTGGTGGGCGCATCGTTCCGGCAACGCCTGTTCGGTTGCAAACGCCTGCCCAAACTGCTGCATCCCTTGTGCGGCATGAACGGGCAAAAACTGCGTGGCATCCAGCAACGTTTGCACGAGCTGGGCTTACTGTCCGTTTCCGCCAATGGTGACATGCTGGATTTGCCCACATCGGTCAGGGCGTATTTTTTCCAGGCCTTTCAGCTTGGCGATTCCGCCGGGTTGAGTGAACTGCATGAAACACTGCTCAGAAAAGGGGGGCTTGCGCAGGTGCTGCAAGGCGTGGCGGATCCTGCGGGGGAAACTGAACCCGCAATGGCGATCACATCCTTACAAACCCGCCTGAAGGGGTTGGTCGACAACAAACAATGGAAAATGGCGGCGGTGTTGTCCCTGCAATTGTATGAAGCCCATTTGCAGCAGGGAGATGCCCCAACGGCGTTGCAACACTTGCGGCAGAGTGTCGCCTACGCCGACCTGGGCCGGGAGCCGGACACTGTCCAGCGCAATCTGGCGTTACTCATGGACATGCTGCAACGCAATGGCGAGACAAAAGAGGGGCGGCGCATGCAACAACGTTGGTTCGCCAATCACGCCACGCTGTTCCAGCACGAGCCTGGAACAGAAGCGTGTATGCCTAGCTAATGGGATCAGCGCGGCATTTCCTCCAGCAACAAAGATTTGCCACCCATGCTATCCGGCTTGGGCAACCCCATCAGTTGCAAAACCGTTGGAGCCAGATTACTGAGGCCGCCACCGGTCGATAAACGCCAATGGCTTTGATCAATAACAAGACACGGTACTGGGTAAACCGTATGCTGGGTGTTTGGCTCGCCGGTTAGCGGGTCGATGTATTCGTCACAGTTGCCGTGATCAGCGGTGAGGATAACGGAATAACCGTGCGCGACCGCCGCATCCAGCACACGCCCAACTTCGCGGTCTAGCGCTTCCACCGCCTGCACAACCGCATTGCCGACCGCCGTATGCCCCACCATGTCGCCATTGGCGAAGTTCACAACAATGAACCCATACTCGCCTTTTTCCAACGCGGCGACTGTCGCATCCGCAACTTCCGGCGCGCTCATTTCCGGCTTGAGGTCGTAGGTTTCCACGTTGGGTGACGGAATCACCAACCGCGCTTCGCCCTCATACGGCGTTTCCCGCCCGCTATTGAAAAAGAATGTGACGTGCGCGTACTTCTCAGTTTCGGCGCAATGGAACTGGCTGACCCCCGCATCGCTGAGTGTCTGGGCCAAGTTGGTGGTTGGGCGCTCAGGCGGGAACAGCACCGGGACATTGTACTTGCTGTCGTACAGCGTCATGGTGGTCAGTTTGGCGGGCTGGAAATTTCCCCGCCCAAAGCCACTGAAATCCGCCATCGCCAATGCTTCAGATGTCTGGCGTGGGCGGTCATTGCGGAAATTGAAGAACAGCACCTGATCGCCACCCTGGATCAAATCCGCCTGCGGCATGATACGCGGCTTGATGAATTCATCGGTTTCACCGGCGGCGTAAGCATCATCAATCGCGCTCAACGGATCAGCGGCGGCAATGCCTTGGCCGTTGACCAGCGCATCCCAAGCGAGTTTGGTGCGCTCCCAGCGTTTGTCGCGGTCCATCGCATAGAAACGCCCGCTGATGGTGGCGATTTCACCCCCGGTTTGCGCGGCGGTGGCAACGATACGGCTGACAAACTGACGGGCAGCTTTAGGCGCAGTGTCACGTCCGTCGGTAACCGCATGCAGCACCGCTTTGACCCCGGCGGTATGGCAGGCTTGCATCAACGCTTCCACATGGTTGATGTGGCTGTGCACCCCGCCATCAGACAGCAGCCCAATCAAATGCAATGGGCGGGCAGCCGCCTTGGCTGCTTGCAGCGCCGCCAGCAACGCAGGGTTTTCATATAGGCTGCGGTCTTCCACCGCATCATCAATCCGCACCAAATCCTGCTTGAGGATGGAACCACAACCGATGGTCATGTGTCCGACTTCAGAGTTGCCCATTTGCCCATCCGGCAAACCGACCGCACGCCCGGAGGCCTGTAGGGTGGTATGCGGGTACTGGCCGAAGTAGCGGTCAAAATTGGGGGTATTGGCTTCATAGACAGCGTTGAAGCGCTTGCTTGGGTTGACCCCGAACCCATCCATAATGATCAGGATGGTTTTACTGCGTGGAACGTTTGCGTGTTTCACCGGTTGCCCTCGTCATATGCAGTTCGTCGTGAAGGCAGGCATTGTAACAGGTAATACGCTAACTTGCCGTTGGATTTGACTTTTAAAGGGATTTACGTTAGTAAAGAAAGTGTCACATAGAAAAGTTAATCTTAGTAATAACAATAACTTTCACCAGAAGGGCTGCTCAATGAACATACAATTAGTTGAATTTCGACGCTGCTTTAGCTGGATTGGGGCGGGCTGGTATGGATTCAAAAACAACCTGGGCGCTTGGTTGGCACTGTCCATCCTATTTTTGCTGGTAGTGATGCTGTTAGGGATGCTGCCATTCATCGGCCTCCCGCTGATTTTATTGTTTGTTCCGCTGTTGCTGGCAGGGCTGCTGGTGACCGCCCACAAATCCCTGACCGGCTCACTGGCGCAAGTTGAAGACATCCTGGCGGGATTCAACGATGAACGTTTCCGCAAACCCTTGCTGATATTGGGGGCGGCGATGATGGTGGGAACCGTGTTGCTGCTGGCCTTATTCTACCCGTTGAGCGCCGAAATCCTGAAGGCGCTATACATGCCAAGCAGTGGCGCACAGGTGGGGGCAGCGCTGGTGAGCCTGGCGGAATCCTCCCCTATCGGCCTGTTATTGCAAATGGGCGTCAGCAGCGTTGTCCTGATGGCTTTCTTTTACGCCACGCCGCTGGTGGTGTTTGAAGACCTAGACCCATTGGACGCCATCACCACCAGCCTGTTGGCTTGCCTGAAAAACATTGCACCCCTGACCGTTTTCGCCGCCATGATCCTCGGGCTGGGGATGATGGCGGCGTTTGCCTTCGGCTTGGGCTATTTGGCGTTGATCCCTGTGCTGGCCGGAGCCAATTACGCCAGTTTCCGCGACGTATTCGACCCATTGGCACCAGAAAACCGGGACAAAATGCTGGACGCCTCCTCAATCTGAGGCGTCATCCTGCTTTTTCCCGTCCTTGAAACGATCTTCCATCTGCTTGAACTCTTCGTCAAGGCGCTCAAGTTCCGCCTCCATTTCCTCTTCGGTCATAGGCCGGTATGCTTCATCATCGGTGGATTGCACAGGGACAGTTTCCTCCGCCACATACTGCTCATCCTCCCAAACTGGCGTTGCTGCTGCGGTTGCAGCAGCGGCTCCCGCCGCCACCGGCAGGTTGCTAGCCCCCCGCCCGTACCCCTGCGTTTCATGCTCGGCCTTTTCCGTCCTGAAACGCTCCAGATGCCGGTTAAAGACACGACTCAGCACTAGGCCAAGCTCAAATAACAGCCAAATTGGAACCGCCATCAAGGTCTGTGAAATCACGTCCGGCGGCGTCAGGAACATGCCAATGATGAAGGCACCCACAATGATGTAGGGCCTGGCCTTGACCAGCGCCTCCACGCTGACAATACCCATGCTGATCAGGAGGATGGTGGCGACCGGGGTCTCAAAGCTCAGGCCGAAAGCAAGGAACATCGCCACTGAGAAATCCAGGTAGGCGGCAATGTCCGGTGTCGGCGTGACATTGCTGGGGGCAAACGCCACCGCCGCACGGGAAATCATCGGGATCACCACGAAGTAGGCAAATGCCATCCCCGCGTAAAACAAGCCAACGCTGGACACCAATAACGGGGTGATCAGGCGTTTTTCGTGCTGATACAAGCCCGGTGCCACGAACCCCCAGATCTGATAAAAGGTGTACGGCAGGGTCAACAGGAAAGCCACCAGCAACGCCAGCTTGAACGGTATCAGGAACGGTGCCGCCACCCCGATGGCAATCAGCTTATCGCCATGCGGCAACTGTTTAACCAATGGATCAGACAACCAGTTATACAGCGTCTGCACGAAAGGGGATAACAGGATGAAAACAACAACTATCGCAACAACAATACGCAACAACCGGTCGCGCAATTCAATCAAATGCTCCAGAAAAGCTTTAAACCCGGTTTCCTGGGCGTCATTCGGGTTTGTCATGCTTTTCCAGTTCCTTGAATTCCTTACGGATTGATTCGGCCTTGCCTTCCATCATATCCCGCAGGTTGCGCAATTCCTCTTCCTGTTTAAACAACATACTGCGCAACTCTTCGGTATGCAGCTCCCGGTCAATATCCGCCCTGGTTTTGGCGACAAAACGGCGCACCTTACCCACCCAGACACCAACAGTGCGCGCAACTGCCGGTAGGCGTTCAGGCCCAATCACCAGCAGGGCGACCACGCCAATGACGAGCATTTCGAGAAAACTGCTTTCAAACATCGCTCAGGCCTATACCTAAACCTTGTCCTTTTCCTTGGCTTCCGAATCAATCACCCGCCCTGTTTGGCTGGCCTGCTGGTCAATTTTGGGTGGGGCGGCCTCATCTTCATCTTTCACCGCCTTCTTGAAGTTCTTGAACGCCTCGCCCAAATCGCCGCCCATGTTGCGCAGCTTTTTGGTGCCAAACAACAAGACCACGATGACGAGGATCAGGATGAGTTGCAGTGGGCTAAAATGCATGTTTTATGTCCTTCCAGTTATGGTTGCCGACTGGCCTTTTCCGCCAACCCCGAAACGCCGAAACGACGTGCCAACTCATTCAGCACATCCTCTGGGCGCAGGTTCTGGTGAGCCAGTAATACCAGTGTATGAAACCACAAATCGGCGACCTCATACACTATCTTGTCTTTGTCGCCATCCTTGGCCGCCATGACCGTTTCGGTGGCTTCCTCCCCAACCTTTTTCAGGATGGCGTCCAGCCCTTTATGGTACAGCTTGGCGACATAGGAGCTATCCGGCCCTGCTTGCTTGCGGGCCTCCAACACAGCGGCGAGTTGGGCGAGTACATCAGCGTTATCGTTCATCATGCAGAAGATTATATAAAGGAAGTCACACAAAAACAGTTAACGTTGCTTAATTCAGCCGGGAAGCCGTAACCGGGGCGGCAGCATCGCCCACCCCTTGCAACAGCGCCGGTATGTCCCAGCCGGATTTCTGGGCGGCATCGTCCAGCAGCTTACAAACCAAATGCAACAAATCGCTGGTCAGCGTCAGGTCAATACCTTTGCTGTCGCCGTTTTTCAGCGCAACAGAAAAGCCGCCACCCTCCAAGTTCCGGAAACCGGCCCGGACGATCAGCAGGGGATCCGTGCCCAACGGCAGCTTGCCGGTTTCCCGGAACGGGCTGTTGAATTCCGCCTTGCTCTGCGCCCGTTCATGCTCAAAAGCCATCACGGCCTGGCGCGAAACATAATCCAGCTGTTGCCTGGCCGTTGGGGAAGACATCAGCCCTTCCTGCAACACCGGCGACAAACGCCGCAGGAAACGGCGCGTCAACCAGAAGCGGAACTCCTCATCCGCCACAGTGTTGATGCGCAGCAAAATCCGGTCTTCCTCTTCGACGTAACGGGCTTGAATCTGTGACGGCGCAGCCATTACAGCCTCATCTCAATGCCTTGCGCCGCCATGAAACGCTTGGCATCGCCAATGCTGTATTCGCCGAAATGGAAAATGCTCGCCGCCAGCACCGCATCCGCACCGCCCTTGAGCACGCCCTCCGCCAAATGTTGCAGATTGCCGACGCCACCGGACGCAATCAGCGGGATATTCACCCGTTCGGTAATGGCGTGGGTCAAGCCCAGGTCAAAGCCGATTTTGGTGCCGTCCCGATCCATGCTGGTGACGAGCAATTCGCCAGCGCCGTAATCCGCCATTTTCTGCGCCCACTCAACGGCATCGATGCCGGTGCGCTTGCGCCCACCATGTGTGAAGACTTCCCAGCGGTCAGGCTCCCCAGGCTCATTCACGCGTTTGGCATCAATGGCGACCACGATACATTGGGAACCGAAATAATCAGTGCACTCCTTGACCAGTTCCGGATTGAACACTGCGGCGGTGTTGATCCCAACCTTGTCGGCACCAGCATTCAGCATCCGCCGCACATCTTCCGGTTTGCGGATGCCGCCACCAACGGTCAGGGGGATGAACACTTGCGAGGCGACGGACTCCACCATATGCACAATAGTGTCGCGGTTGTCGGAACTGGCAGTAATGTCGAGGAACGTGATTTCATCAGCGCCTTCACGATTGTAACGGGCGGCGATCTCCACCGGATCACCCGCATCACGGATGTCAACGAAATTCACACCTTTGACGACGCGGCCATTGTCCACATCAAGGCAAGGGATAATGCGTTTGGCTAGGCCCATAGGACAATACCATGGTGAAAAAACTCAAGCATTGTATCGTATGCCGTTTGGCCGCTGGTAGGCAATGTTTTAACGCTCATCCCATTTTAATTGGATGAAAATAGGCATACTGGAACAGCATTGGACGCGGTGGCAAGGTATCCATCGCATTGTTTCTGCTGGCCACATGCAAAGGTCTTAAAAAATATAGTCCAATCAGGCAAGTAGAATTTTTTCACTAGTCAAAAGGAGTAATATCATGTGCCTTACCGGTATTTCAGGCGGTTCATACTCATACGGCTCAAGCGGCTCTTCTTCATGTAGTTCCGGCGGCAGCTACGGCGGCGGCTCCAGCTCTTCAGGCTGCGGCAGCCGCAGCGGTAGCGGCGGTGGTTTCCTGAGCGGCTGCCTGTCCGCCATCGGCAACTTGTGCGGTAGCTTCTGTGGAAGCATTGGCGGTAGCGGTAGTGGCGGCAGCTGCGGCGGCAGTGGCAGCTATGGCGGCGGCAGTTACGGTGGCGGCAGCAGCTGCGGCAGCTATGGCGGCGGCTACAGCGGTG
>NZ_JAYMYJ010000016.1:13986-28036 GCF_035668035.1 Candidatus Thiothrix phosphatis
GGCAGTTACGGTGGCGGCAGCAGCTGCGGCAGCTATGGCGGCGGCTACAGCGGTGGTGGCAGTTACGGTGGCGGCAGCAGCTGCGGCAGCTATGGCGGCGGCTACAGCGGTGGTGGCAGCTATGGTGGCCGCTGCTAATTGACTAGCTGCGGACACAAAACAGCCGGGGAAGGCAGTTGCCTCCCGGCTATGTTCATTTGCTACTGTTGGTCGGCATAGCGTTGGGCATCGGCAAGAGCAATCGTCCCCTCATAGAGTGAACGGCCCAGTATGGCTCCCATAATGCCGTTGTCCTCCACTGCGCACAGCGCCCTGATGTCATCCATATTGGCAATGCCACCAGATGCAATGACAGGGATGGAAATATTCGCCGCCAGATGCGCAGTTTCTTCCACATTCACACCTTTCATCATCCCGTCACGGGAAATATCCGTGTAAACAATGGCGCTGACGCCTGCCTGTTCAAACTGTTTCGCCAACCCCACGGCAGCGACAGCGGACACTTCAGCCCAACCATCAGTCGCCACCATGCCATTTTTAGCGTCAATGCCCACGATGATATGGCCGGGGAACAGCTTGCACAGCTCAATGACAAACTGCGGCTCCTGCACAGCCTTGGTGCCAATGATGCAATATTGCACCCCTGCATCCAGATACGCTGCGACGGTCGCCGCATCACGGATACCCCCGCCAATTTGTACTGGCGTCCCAGGAAAACGGGCGGCGATGGCGCGCACCACTTCGCCGTTGACCGGCTTGCCTTCAAATGCGCCATTCAAATCCACCAGATGCAGGCGGCGCGCCCCTTCATCCACCCAGCGTTGAGCCATTTCGGCAGGATCATTGGCGAAGACGGTGGTGTCTTCCATCCGCCCCTGGCGCAGGCGCACACATTGGCCGTCTTTCAAATCGATTGCAGGAATCAGCAGCATAATCATATCCTTGACAGAGAGGTTTGCATCCTACCGCAAAACCGGCGTATACGCACACCCTTACAGGAGAACCCAGCCTCATGCCATCCCCACCTGGGAATCTCGCCGACCAGCTTCTCGCCTGGAGTAAAACTTTTGGTTTCAATGCGATAGGGATCAGCAACATTGACCTGTCCAGCGCGGAACAACGCCTGCTCGATTGGCTGGGGCAAGGTTTTCACGGCGACATGGCGTGGATGCAACACCACGGCACCAAACGTAGCCGCCCTGCTGAACTGGTTCCCGGCACCCTCAGCATTATCAGCGTGCGCATGGACTATTATTCGCCGGATAGCGCGGACGCGGACACAATCCTCAACCAACCGGAGTGCGCCTACATTTCCCGCTACGCATTAGGGCGCGACTACCATAAGCTCATGCGCCAACGGCTGGAAAAACTGGCCCAACACTTACGGGCTGAAATTGGCCCATTCAACTACCGCGTTTTCACCGACAGCGCGCCGGTGCTGGAAAAGCCGATCGCAGTGAAAGCCGGGCTGGGCTGGATGGGCAAACACACCAATATCCTCAACCGTGACGCCGGTTCGTGGTTTTTTCTGGGGGAAATCTACACTGACCTACCGTTACCAGAAACCGGCCCGACATCCAGTCATTGCGGGCAATGCACCGCCTGCCTTGACATTTGCCCAACCCAGGCGTTTGTCGCCCCTTATCAGTTGGATGCGCGCCGGTGCATTTCCTATCTCACCATCGAACATCAGGGAGGCATCCCCGAAGCGCTGCGGCCACTGCTCGGCAACCGCATTTACGGCTGCGACGACTGCCAATTGGCCTGCCCGTGGAACCGTTTCGCCCATACCTCGCCGGAAGCGGATTATGCCGTGCGCAACGGGCTGGATAGCGCCCAGTTATGCGAACTGTTCGAATGGAGTGAAACAGAGTTCCTGAATAAGCTGGAGGGTTCAGCCATCCGGCGTATCGGCTATCGGCGCTGGTTGAGGAATATTGCGGTTGCTTTGGGAAACGCGCCAGCCAAGCCTTCTATTCTGGCGTTACTGCTGAAAAGAAAAGCCGAACCCCATGATGAACTGGTGCAGGAACATATTGAGTGGGCCATCATTCAACAATCACGAAAACTGCGCCGATAAAAGCATACTTTATCACTCTTTTATATCGCTTCGTCTCCAATACACTCCACTTATCTAGCAAGCACTATAAATACCAGACAGTTTTTGCCATTATAGCCCCATCACAAACCCAGACACTGAACAACAACGCCATGACAACAACAATAACTCGCGTTTTCGGGTCTGTACTGGCTACTGCGCTTCTATCCGGCTGCACAGCCTTGCAGAACTCTTCGCTGTACAGCATGTGGCAGGAACGGGCCTACAGCGCTTACGGCATGCCGGTTCCGGCTCCAGTAGCGAACCCGTTCATGACTGCCGCCATGCCTTATCGCCCCTCCAATGGAGGCACATTGGGAGGGGAAACAATTTCAGGGTCGCTGATAGGCGTCTCCCGAATTGTTTCCAAACAAAGCCAACAAGAAGAAAATTTTATAAAAGAATACTACTCACTCCAATAAAATTTTATGCTATAAACCCTCTTTGTTAGCCCCTGGAGTCCATCGCGGACTCCACTTTGACACAAAGGTCTTAGCCCTTCCTTTGTGTCTTTTTAGCCAGACCCGCCAATTTTAGGGTCTGGCTTTTTTATTTTCGGGTAAAATCCGGCGCAAGCACCTGGAGCCAAACGATGGATATTGCCGCATTACGCCGTGAATACACTCAGGATGGTTTGCACCGCCAAACACTGGATCCCAACCCTTACCAGCAATTCAGCCGTTGGTTGACACAGGCGATTGAAGCCAAGGTGCTGGAGCCAACCGCCATGCAACTGGCGACGGTTTCCGCCACTGGCAAGCCCACCTTGCGCACCGTCCTGCTGAAATCGTTCGATGCCGACGGCCTTGTGTTCTACACCAACTACAAGAGCCAGAAAGCGCAACAGATTGCGGAAAACCCGCAAATAGCCCTATTGCTGTTTTGGAAGGAACTGGAGCGGCAGGTGGAGATCACCGGACGGGCAGAGAAAATTCCCACATTGGAATCCCTGCGCTACTTCGCGACCCGTCCGCGTGGCAGCCAATTGGGGGCCTGGGTATCGGCGCAAAGCTCCATCATCACCTCGCGCAGTTTGCTGGAAATAAAACTGGAAGAAATGAAGCGCAAATTCAGCGCAGGCGATATTCCGCTGCCTGACTTCTGGGGCGGCTACCGGGTGATTCCAGACAGTTTCGAATTCTGGCAAGGGCGCCCCAACCGCCTGCACGACCGTTTCGAATACCAGCGCAGCGCTGACGGCTGGGAGATCGGCAGATTGGCTCCATGAAAGCACTGAAGCTCAAGATTCCGCCCCCCGTCTATCTGCTGGCGTTCTTGGGCCTGATGTGGCTATTGCACACCAAACTGCCGGTTTTTCAGCTGGTTCCGCCGCCGTGGAACAAAGCTGGGTTGTTGCTGGTCGCGTTCGCCCTGCTGACGGATCTGCTCTCAT
Organism: Candidatus Thiothrix phosphatis; assembly: GCF_035668035.1. NCBI lineage: Bacteria > Pseudomonadati > Pseudomonadota > Gammaproteobacteria > Thiotrichales > Thiotrichaceae > Thiothrix > Candidatus Thiothrix phosphatis. Next base: position 17,478 of record NZ_JAYMYJ010000016.1, read on the forward strand.
TGGGGCTGTTTTTCCGCGCCCACACCACCTTCAACCCCATACATCCGGAGCGCGCCAAGACGCTGGTGACCAGTGGCCCCTACCGTTACACCCGCAACCCGATGTATGCAGGCATGCTGGTGATCCTCACCGGCTGGGGCATTTACCTTGGCAGCTTCAGCCCCTTCCTCCTGTTGCCGTTATTCGTCATGTTGCTGACTGCGCAACAAATTATCCCCGAAGAAAAAATTCTGGAAGAAAAGTTTGGCGGCGCGTATCTTGCGTACAAGGCGCGCGTTCCCCGCTGGTTTTGGTAAGGAATCTTCATGTTGGCAAAAACAATCGTGTGGATAACCGGCCTGTTATTGCTGGCTGGTTGCAAGCTGGAGCTGCCTGACATCGGCGATGGCATTGCTGGCCCCTTGAAGGTCGAAATGGTTGAATTTCAGCATGCAGGCGGCCCGCAATGCCCAGGTTCCGCCGATACGACACCGGACAATATCCGATGCGCCAGCCTGCATGTCAGCTACCCCAAAGTGCTGGCGGCGGGCAGCCCTGCCGCCGTTTCCGCCCTCAACCAATTCATTCAGGGCCAACTGCTGGATTACAGCGACCCTGACGGCAAACAACCCACCACCCTCGATGAATTGGCCACCATGTTCGTCAACGACTACAACGCTGTGCCTGACACCATGGGGCTATGGGAAATGGAGCGCAGTGTCCAGGTCAGTTTCGGCGCTGACCATCTGGCGACGCTGAAATACAGCGAAAGCGGCTACACGGGAGGGGCGCATCCATTCAGCGGGCAACGTTACTTTGCCATGGATTTGGATAGCGGCAAGCAACTGACCCTGAAAGATTTGCTGGCCGCAGGTTACGAGCAAGGCCTGAACGAAGCGGGCGAACGCGCTTTCCGCAAGGCCCGTAACCTGCCCCCCGCCGCCAGCCTGGAAGAAGCTGGTTTCTGGTTCGCCAATAACGCCTTCAAGGTCAACACCAATTTCGGGGTGACGAAAAAAGGCTTGGCATTCATTTTCAACCCTTACGAAGTGGCGCCTTATGCGCTGGGGCCAACGGAATTTACCGTGCCTTACGGCGACATCGACACGTTGATCCCTGCCGACAGCCTACTGGCACCTATTGCCCGATGATCAATTTCCTGCGCGACCCTGACCGCATCCACCAGCAAAATTATGAAAGAATCCGCGAGTTAGCGGCGCTAGACCACTTCACCCTTGACCAACAACAGGTGTTGATACAAATGGTGCGCGCTTATGGCGACCCCGACCTGCCCAATTATGTCCAGTTCAGCGCCAACGCCATCAGCGCCGCCCGCAAAGCCATCAAGAAGCGCAACAACCTGCTTTATGATGTGGAGTTGGTCAAACAGGTGCTGGACGAATCCCTGCTGTATCAGGAGCCGATGAGCTTCCTGGGCAAAGCATCCGTCATTTCCCACGCCAAAACCAGCAAGCAAACCCGTGCCATGACCGCCGTGGATTGCTGGAAACCTTACCTGGAAGATGCCATCGTGCTGATCGGGCAATCCGGCACTGCCCTTTACCGGTTGCTGGAAATGCTCAAGGAAGGCGCGCCCGCCCCCGCCCTGGTGATTGGCGCGGCGCGCGGTTTCGTCAATGCGGAGCCAGCCAAACGGCTGCTGTGGGAGCAGCATGAAGAACTGGGGCTGGAATGCATCGTGGTCAGCGGCACCCGTGGCGGCGGCGTACTGGCAGCAGCTGCCATGAACGCCCTGCTGATGATGCAGCAGGGCCGTTACGTCTGATCAGCGTTTTTCGCCCGGACAAGGGTCGAACGCGCAATGGTTGGCGGCGTTACGGCTGACGTAACTGCCATCAGGGCATAGTTTCGCCTCCATCGTGCAGACCCTGGCGTCGGCGGGCTGCCCAGGAGCCGCTGGCCTGCCTGCGGTGGTGCCGGTGGACACGCTGCTGCTGTTGGTCAATTTCGGCGGAGGCGTTTTGCCCTCTGTCTCCACACCTGCGGTGCAGGCCGCCAACACAATGCTGGCGAATGTGACGAGAATAATCATTTTTTCATTCATATCCGTTCTCCTCATGCCCTTTCAAATTAAAACCGTTCAAGATTGGCATAACCCAGCACCAGCCATTTCAGACCGGCGGCGCGGAAATTTACCTGCACCCGGGAGTGCGCGCCAGCCCCTTCCGCCCCCACAATCACGCCCTCGCCGAACTTGGCGTGCCGCACCCGCTGCCCGACGGCGTAGCCGGTTTCATTGACGGCAGAACTGCGGCGCGGCTGCACAGGCTGAGGCGCAGGCCGGTAGCCGTCTGTGTGACGGGTTGGCTGGTAGGTTTTCACTTTCGGGCGCACTTCCTCCACCAATTCCTCCGGCAGTTCGCGCAGGAAGCGGGACGGTGGGTTGAAGCGGGTTTGCCCGTGCAACTGGCGCTGTTCGGCGTAGGTCAGCACCAGTTCCTGTTCGGCGCGGGTAATGCCGACGTAACACAGGCGGCGTTCCTCCTCCATACGCGCCGGGTCATCGGCGGACATTTGATGCGGGAACAGGCCTTCTTCCATCCCGCACAGGAACACCAGCGGAAATTCCAGCCCCTTGGCCGAATGCAGCGTCATCATCTGCACGCAATCCTCACCGGCTTCGCCCTGGCCTTCGCCCGCTTCGAGCGCGGCGTGGGAGAGGAAAGCGGAAAGCTCATCCATATCCGGCATGTCTTCCGTTTGCACGTAGGTGTAGCCATGCGCGGCGGTGACCAGTTCGTTCAGGTTGTCGACGCGCGCCTGGCCCTGTTCGCCCTTTTCCTTGGCAAGGAAATGCGGCTTCAGCCCGGCCAGATCAATGACCACTTCGACTTGTTCCCTGAGCGGCAGGCCATTGATGTCGCTGGCCATACGGTTAATCAGGTGCACGAAATGCATCACCGAGTTGGCCGCACGCGGGGTGAATTCGCCATTGTCGGCGGCGGCGCTGGCGGCTTCCCACAAGGATTTGCCATCCTGGCGCGCCTGGGTGCGCAGGATGTCGACCGTGCGCTCGCCGATACCGCGCGGCGGGTGGTTGATGATGCGCTCCAGCGAAGCGTCGTCGTAGCGGTTGGCGGTGAGGCGCAAATAAGCCAGCGCATCCTTGATTTCAGCCCGTTCGAAGAAGCGCAGGCCGCCGTACACGCGGTAAGGGATGCAGTTTTCGTTGAACGTGGTTTCAAACACCCGCGACTGGGCGTTGGAGCGGTACAGCACGGCGGCTTCGCTGCGGCTGCCGCCCTGTTCCACCCATTTCTGGATGCGCCCGGCGACGAAACGCGCTTCATCCAGTTCGTTGAAGGCGGCGTAAAGTTGCAGGCGTTCGCCTTCCTTGCCCTCCGTCCACAGTTTTTTCCCCAAACGGCCCCGGTTGTTGTCGATCAGCGCGTTGGCAGCTTGGAGGATATTGGCGGTGGAACGGTAATTCTGCTCCAGCCGGATGGTTTCGCATTTGGGGAAATGCTTGGTGAAGTTGCGGATATTTTCAATCTTCGCCCCGCGCCAGCCATAGATCGACTGGTCGTCGTCGCCGACCGCGAACACCGGATTGTGGTCGCCCGCAATCAGCCGTAACCAAGCGTATTGCAACGCGTTGGTGTCCTGGAATTCATCGACCAGAATATGCCGGAAACGGTTCTGATAATGCTGTTGCAAATCGGCGTTGTCGCGCAACAGTTCCAGCGAGCGCAGCAGCAGTTCGGCGAAATCGACCAGCCCATTGCGTTGGCAGGCTTCCTCGTAGGCGGTGTAAACCCGCACCAGTTGGCGCAGGGCGAAGTCACCCTTGTCGTCAATGTGTTGCGGGCGCGAACCTTCGTCCTTGCGCGCATTGATGAACCCGGCCATCTGCCGGGGCGGGAAACGGGTTTCGTCCAGCTCCAGCGCCTTCAGCACGCGCTTGACCATGCGGATCTGGTCTTCAGAATCGAGTATCTGGAAAGTTTGCGGCAGTCTCGCCGCCTGCCAGTGCAAGCGCAGCAGCCGGTGCGCAAGGCCGTGGAAGGTGCCGACCCACATGCCGCCGGAGGGGACTTGCAACAGTTCCTGGATGCGCCCGCGCATTTCATTGGCGGCTTTGTTGGTGAACGTGACCGCGAGGATGCTGAAGGGCGACACGCCTTCCACATCAATCAGCCAAGCAATGCGATGCACCAGCACGCGGGTTTTGCCGCTGCCAGCGCCCGCCAACACCAGCACAGGGACAGGCGGGGAGGAAACGGCCAGCCGTTGCTGGGTGTTCAGGGGGTTGAGTATCGGTGATATGTCCATGCAGGAATTGTAGCGGAAAACCGTATCCCGCGTAGCGCCAAGGGGTTGTTGCAGTTGGATTTGACCACGCCGGGCGGGCGGCCAATACTACGCAATCCATGTTTTCAGGAAACCGCCATGCAAATCTGGGTTGACGCCGACGCCTGCCCCAATGTGATCAAGGATATTTTATTCCGCGCCGCCGACCGGGTGAAAGTGCGGGTGACGCTGGTGGCGAACCAGCCGCTGCGGGTTCCGCCTTCGCCGTATATCAAGACCTGTCAGGTAGGGGCCGGATTCGACGTGGCCGACAACCACATCGCGCAATCGCTGGCGGCGGGCGACCTGGTGATCACCGCCGATATTCCGTTGGCGGCCGAAGTGATCGAACGCAAGGGGCATGCGCTCAATCCGCGCGGCGATTTCTATACGCCGGAAAACATCCGCCAGCGGTTGCGGATGCGCAATTTCATGGAAGAGCTGCGCAACAGCGGCGTCATGACCGGCGGCCCCGCCACCCTGAACCAAGGCGACCGGCAGGCTTTCGCCAACCAATTGGACCGTTTTCTCGCCCGCCACCTGAAAAAAAGCCGTTGAAAAGCAGTCGAAGCCAAAGTCAGCCAGCTCCTGGGGGAAGCAAATTAACCAGCGACCGGCTTGACCCGGCGGGCGGCTTCGGCGGCGCGTTCGCGGGCTTCATCCGTATCCTGGCCGCGCGCCAACGCCACGCCCATGCGGCGGCGCTCGAAGGCAACCGGCTTGCCGAACAAACGAATGTCGGATTCCGGCACTTGCAGCGCATGCTCCAGCCCTTCAAACGCAATGCCTTCGGCGTCCATCCCACCGTAAATGACAGCGCTGGCGCCGGTGGAATGCATGCCCACATCAACTGGCAGGCCGAGGATGGCGCGGGCATGCAGCTCGAATTCGTTCTGGAACTGGGTGGCCATGGTCACCATGCCGGTGTCGTGTGGGCGCGGGCTGACTTCGGAGAAATACACCTCGTCGCCGCGCACAAACAATTCCACCCCGAACAGGCCACGCCCGCCGAGGTTGCCGGTAATTTTGGCGGCGATGTCCTGCGCTTTGGCGAGGGCCGCCGCACCCATGGGTTGGGGCTGCCAGCTTTCGACGTAATCGCCCTTGACCTGACGGTGGCCGATGGGGGCGCAGAAATGGGTTTCGACTGCGCCATTGGTGCCGTTGGCGCGTACTGTCAGCAGGGTGATTTCGTAATCGAAATGGATGCATCCCTCCACAATCACCCGCCCGTGGTTGACGCGCCCGGCAGAGAGGGCGTATTCCCACGCCGCCTGCACATCAGCAGCGCTGTCAACTTTGGACTGGCCCTTGCCGGAGGAGGACATGACCGGCTTGACGAAACAGGGGTAGCCCACGTCATCGGCGGCGGCCTGCATTTCCTCCAGGCTGGAGGCGAAGTGGTAGCGCGAGGTCGGCAAGCCCAATTCCTCGGCGGCCAGACGGCGGATGCCTTCGCGGTTCATGGTCAACTGGGTGGCGCGGGCAGTGGGGATGACTTCCGCCAATCCGTCCGCTTCGATGCGCGCCAGTTCGTCGGTGGCGATGGCTTCGATTTCCGGTACGATCAGGTGTGGCTGTTCCTGCTCAACCAATGCTCGCAGCGCTTTGGCATCGGCCATGTTGATGGCGTGGAAGCGGTGCGCCACCTGATGCCCTGGCGCATTGGCGTAACGGTCGACTGCGATCACCTCGACACCAAGGCGTTGCAGGGCGATGATCACTTCCTTGCCAAGTTCGCCACTGCCAAGCAGCATGACACGGGTGGCTGAAGGGGAAAGCGGGGTTCCGATACGCATGAAAATCCTCCGGGGCGACAGGTCTGGCAGGGAAAAATCCGGAGAATAGCACAAGCCGGAAGCGCGCGTTAAAATCCGGCATCCAACGACTCAAACGACTCAACAGGAAACACTATGACTTTCAAGGTGACAGTACAGCCTTCCGGGCACACATTCCAGGCGGAAGCAAACGAACCGGTGCTGGAGGCCGGGCTGCGGCAGGGGGTCGCGCTGCCATACGGCTGCCGGGGCGGGGCGTGCGGTGCATGCGCGGTAACGATACTCAGCGGGCAAGTGGCTTACCCAAATGGCGAACCGTCCGCGTTGTCGCCAGCGGAACAGGCAAACGGCAAAGCCTTGCTGTGCCTGGCCTGCGCGCAAAGCGACCTGGCAATCGACGCCCCGCAAGTGGGGCTGGAGCCGGACATTGAAATCAAAGTCCTGCCAGTTCGGGTTGAAAAAATGCGCAAATTGGCCACCGATGTCATGGAGCTGACCTTGAAACTGCCCGCGTCCGAACGCATGCGCTTCCTCGCTGGGCAATATGTCGACATCCTGTTGCGGGACGGCAAGCGGCGCGGCTTCTCGCTGGCGAACGCGCCCATGAACGACCAGTTCCTGGAGCTGCATGTCCGGCATGTGCCGGGCGGCCACTTCACCGGCCATGTGTTCAATGAAATGAAGGAAAAGGCGCTGCTGCGCATCGAAGGACCGTTGGGGAGCTTTTACCTGCGCGAATCCGAGCGCCCCCTGATCCTGATGGGCGGCGGCACTGGCTTTGCGCCGTTGAAAGCGATGCTGGAGCAAATGATGGCGCAGGGCATGGACAAACCTGTCCATTTGTACTGGGGCGTGCGCGCCAAAGCTGATCTGTACATGGATGGCCTGGCGCAACAGTGGGCGGCGCAACAGCCGCAATTGACCTATACGCAGGTGCTGTCCGAACCCAAAGCGGAAGACGCTTGGCAAGGCCGGACTGGCTGGGTGCATGCGGCGGTCGCCGCCGATTTCCCAGACTTGTCCGGCTTTGATGTCTACCTGAGCGGCCCGCCGCCGATGGTGCAGGCAGCGAAAACTGCGTTCCTCGCCCAGGGATTGCCGGAAGCGCAACTGTTCTACGATTCGTTTGAATACAGCCCTGACACCCTCAAGGCCATGCAGGCGGATGCATCATGAGCGAAGCGGGTTTCGGGTTGCATCCGCAACTGGCACAGGACACGCACTTCGTCGCCGACCTGCCGCTGTGCCGGGTGTTGCTGATGGATGAAAGCCGTTATCCGTGGCTAATCCTTGTCCCACGGCGGGCGGGCATCCGTGAAATCCATGAGTTGGACGCAGCAGACCGCCACCAGTTGTGGGAGGAATCAGACCAGGCCAGCCGTGCGCTGCTGGCGTTGTTCCAGCCGGACAAGCTGAACTTGGCGGCGCTGGGAAACATGGTGCCGCAATTGCACCTGCACCACATCGCCCGCTTTCAGACCGACGCCGCTTGGCCTACGCCGGTGTGGGGAAAGTTTCCGCCAGAACCTTACACGCCAGCGGCAGCCAACTGGCGTTGCGCCGCATTGCAGCAGGCGTTGCTGCCGTAAATCTGGGAGCCATATCACCGGGGCGGCCACCTGACCGCTCCGGCAAAAATGCTTAGAGGCTGTTTTTCGCCTCGATCATGTCATGGATGATCGGGTTCAGGATCAGCTCCATCGCCAACACCATCTTGCCGCCCGGCACGACAATGCTGTTGCGGCGCGACATGAATGAGTCATGGACCATCGCCAGCAGATACGGGAAGTCGATATTGAAACGTTTCGGGTCGGCAAAGCGGATAATGACGAAACTTTCATCCGGTGTTGGGATGTCACGGGCGATGAAGGGGTTGGACGTGTCCACGGTCGGCACGCGCTGGAAGTTGATGTGGGTGCGGGAGAACTGCGGCGTGATGTGGTTAATGTAATCCGGCATCCGGCGCATAATGGTTTCCACCGTCGCCTCCGTCGAATAGCCACGTTCGGCATGGTCGCGGGAAATCTTCTGGATCCACTCCAGGTTGATGCTTGGCACCACGCCGACGCCAAGGTCAACGTATTGCGCCACATCGTAGCCGCCGTATTTCCGGTCAGCCGTAGTGTCCTTGACCAGCCCATGCAGGCCTTCGTAGAACAGGATGTCGGCACCTTCCGGCGTGTCTTCCCAAGGCGTGAATTCGCCGGAGCCCGCCGTGCAGCTCACGCCAGCATCCGCCAGACGCTTGCAGTGGAAAGCCGCTTCCCCGTCGTTGTGCAGGTAGTAACGCTTTTTGCCCGTGCCGGTTTCACCATAGCTCCTGAACAATGCCTCCAGCGCATGGAAATCATTGGCTCCAGGGCCGAAATGGCTAAAATTACGTTCAACCGCCGCGCGCTGCTTGAATTCGGCACGGGTGACGCCGTGGAAACTGTCGCCTTCTATCACAGCGGCGGTTATTTTTTCCCGGTAAAAGATGTGCTCAAACGCCCGCTTGACAAACGTGGTGCCTGCGCCGGATGAACCTGTAACGGCAATAACTGGGTGCTTTTTAGACATATGAAGACTCTCCTCTCAGAAATCATAAATGCGCAATCCGGCAACATTCTAAACGAAACGCCTGCGGGGTCTGTATATGCCTTTCGATAGAGTTTGTCGGTTTCCCGTGGAGAACCTGATCCAGGCTATTGACAAATTCGCATTAATCCCATCCCTCCCACCAGGAAACCGAGAGCCATCTCAGATAGTCAGGCTTAATACTTGCTGAATCATGCAGTTATAGGGTTATCCCCAATTCCTGTGGATAAGTATGTGGAAAGTTTTGTGGATTGCACCCGGCAAGGCTTGTTTTTCAAGGATTCTTACCAACTTGGTTAAAAAATATTCACTATTTTTCCCATTTAAAATCATAAACTTAAAAATTTTACTGGATTCAGCATCCGTCTTGTTGTAGACACGCTGCAACAGTTTTCCAAAAACCTGACCAATGTGCATAAGTATGGAGCCGCCAACTGCCGTCAAGACACAAGATGTAGTAGGGAAACGATTTTACCTACACAAGCAGCATAATTTGCAGCGATCAGTTATGATTGACGGCTCCCGAAAATCACTTACCCATTCCTGCCATGAAACAATCTCAACCCCGCGTCGGTTTCGTCAGTCTCGGTTGCCCCAAGGCGCTGGTGGATTCCGAGCGCATCCTGACCCAATTACGCGCCGAAGGCTACACAATCAGCGGCAGTTATGACGACGCCGACTTGGTGGTGGTGAACACCTGCGGCTTTATCGACTCCGCCGTGGAGGAATCCCTCGACGCCATTGGCGAAGCGCTGGATGAAAATGGCCGGGTGATCGTCACCGGCTGTTTGGGGGCCAATGCGGGCAAAGTGCTGGACGCTTACCCGAATGTGCTGGCGGTCACCGGCCCGCACGCCTACGAAGCAGTGATGCAATCGGTGCATACGCACCTGCCGCCGTTGCATGACCCGTATACCGACCTGATCCCCCCCCAGGGCGTGCGCCTGACCCCACGCCATTATGCTTACCTGAAGATTTCCGAAGGCTGCAACCACCGCTGTTCCTTCTGCATCATTCCCGCCCTGCGCGGCGACCTCGTCTCCCGCCCGATTGGCGAGGTGTTGCAGGAAGCGGAAAACCTGGTGGACGCCGGGGTGAAGGAATTGCTGGTGATTTCACAAGACACCAGTGCCTATGGCATCGACCTCAAATACCGCACCGGCTTTTGGCGGGGACGTCCGCTCAAGACCCATTCCCAGCAACTGGCGGAAGCGCTGGGCGAAATGGGCGTGTGGGTGCGGCTGCACTACGTCTACCCTTACCCGCACGTCGACAACCTGATCCCGTTGATGGCGGAGGGCAAAATCCTGCCGTATCTGGACATTCCCTTCCAACACGCCAGCCCGCGTGTGCTGAAGGACATGCGCCGCCCCGCCCATGCCGAAAAAGTGCTGGAGCGCCTGCAAAACTGGCGGGAAACCTGCCCGGACATTGCCGTGCGCAGCACCTTCATTGTCGGCTTCCCGGGCGAAACCGAAGAGGACTTTGAAACCCTGTTGGGCTTCCTGCAAGAAGCTGAACTCGACCGGGTAGGCGCATTCACCTATTCAGCAGTCGAGGGCGCGCCAGCCAACGGATTGGCCGGAGCCGTTCCGGAAGAACTCAAGGAAGAACGGCTGGAACGCTTTATGGAAGTTCAGGCCGAGATCAGCGCCGCCAAACTCAGCCGCCTGATTGGCCAGACCATGACGGTTCTGGTGGATGAAGCCGGGGATGGGCAAACCATTGCCCGCAGTCACCGTGATGCGCCAGAAATTGACGGGCAAGTGATTATCGAAGGGGCGGAGCTGCCCATTGGCGAGTTTGCGCAAGTGCGCATAACCCATGCGGACGAGCATGACTTGTGGGCAGAAATTTAATGATTATCAATAAGATATTTTAGTTTGTCCAGTTTAGCTGATTTATTTATTCTAA
>NZ_JAYMYJ010000017.1:0-27997 GCF_035668035.1 Candidatus Thiothrix phosphatis
TATCAGTGGCCATTATCTCATAATCAGGCGCGGCGGTGGGTTTTTAGAGGTTCCCTGTAGCCTTTATTACGTTATCCCAATTTTTAGAATAAACTGCCTCAGTTATCACTGATGAGTGAATCCGCATGATGACCAGCGACGACCTTGCCGACTTACGCCAAGCCAAAAACCTACTGGAAAATCCTAGCCTTGCCGCCCGTATCAGCAATGTTATCGGCGCGCCGATTGAAAAGGGGCTGTCGATGCTGCCGGATGGTGCCAACGAGATCATCATCACAACCACCCGCAAGGCGCTGGGAACCGCGCTGGATTTCGCCATTTCCACCATGGACGACGGGCCGCAGCAACGTTCGTCGGACTGGCTGCACAAGACCTTCGCGGGTGTCAGTGGCGCGGCGGGCGGTGCATTCGGACTGCCCGCATTGGCGATTGAACTGCCGGTGTCGACCACGATCATCCTGCGTTCGATTGCTGATATTGCACGCAGTGAAGGCGAAAGCATCCGTTCGCCGGAAACCCGGCTGGCCTGCCTGGAAGTGTTCGCCCTGGGCGGCCCGGCCAGCAATGACGATGCGGTGGAGTCCGGCTATTTTGCGGTGCGGGCGGCTTTGGCCAAATCCCTGTCGGATGCGGTTGAATACATGGCCAGCCGCAGCGTCACCCAAAATACCGCGCCGCCGCTGGTGAGCTTCATTACGCAGGTGGCGGCGCGTTTCGGCATTCCGGTCACCGAAAAGGCGATTGCGCAAGCGTTGCCAGCGTTGGGCGCTGCCGGTGGGGCGCTGGTCAATACGCTGTTTGCCGACCATTTCCAGAATATGAGCCGTGGCCATTTCACCGTGCGCCGTCTGGAGCGCGCTTACGGCCCAGTGCTGGTCAAACAGGTTTACCACAGCCTGTGATGCGGGTTGCTGCGTGAAATCGCGCGCCTGACTGTGTGATTTCTCGCAGCCTATTTTGGTGTTGCCCGGATAACCTTCTTAAAATCATATAATTGGTTATTGGCATGAGGGTTGCTTTTAGGGTGGCCATCAATGTTTGAAAGGTTTTGCCATGCCGTACCCCCCGAGCCGCCTGATTTTACTGGGTTCCCTTTTGACCTTAAGCGCTGTTGTGCTGGCTGATGACACGTTGGTGGTGGACATCAAATCCAGCAAAAAGCCGGTTTCCCCCCATGAAACACAGCCATTGTCCGCCGAGCGGAGCGCAGTCCTGCCAGCGGATGGCGGTGATTTCCTCCGGCAGTTAAACAGCGTGTCCGGCAGCCGGTTTGGCGGGCGCGGCATCGAGCCGATCATCCGTGGCCAATCCCAAACCCAACTGAATGTGCTGTTGGACGGCGCTTATATCCATGGTGGTTGCCCCAACCGCATGGATCCGCCCGCCAGTTATGCGGCGTTGGAAACCTATGAAAAAGTCACGGTGGAAAAGGGCGTGCAAACCCTGCAATACGGTTCTGGCGGCAGTGGCGGCACGGTGCTGTTCGAGCGCGACACCCGTAGCCTGATCGATCCGGAAGATGGCTGGAGCGGCAAGGTTTCCGCCACCGCCATGGATAACGGGGTTAAGCATGACCTGTCCGCCGATGTCATCAAGGGTGGCGATAACGGCTATGCGCGCCTCTTTGCGCAAGATCGTGACGCAGGCAATTACGATGATGGCGATGGCAATGAAGTCCGCGCCGCGTACCAGCACCGTCAGGCGGGGGTGGTGCTGGGTGCCACGCCAACCACGGATCGGCTGTTTGAATACAGCTACGAAAACAACGGCTTTTCTGATGCGCTCTACCCAGGTGCCAATATGGACAGCCCCACTGAAAAGGCCGACATCCATCGCCTCAAGTACCAGGACAAATTCGCTGGCAAGGTCGGCAGTGTGGATGCGGAAATCTACAGCAGCCAAGTCGAACATGTGATGGACAACTACAGCTTGCGCGCCAATACCGGCACGAAAATGTCTGTCCCCACCACCTCCGACACCACCGGTGGCCGGTTGGCGCTGAAATCCAAGGCGGGTGACAACACGGAAATCACTTACGGCCTGAATGTGCAGGATCGTGAGCGCAACGCCACGATGAAAAACATCACCACCGGCATGGATACGTCGTTGATGTGGCCGGGTGCCGCCACCGACCAGACCGGCGTGTTTGCCGAAGCGGAAACCACGTTGGCTGCTGGCGGCAAACTCAAGTACGGATTGCGCGTCGATCAGGTCAAGGCGTCAGCCGACAAGGCTGGCGTAGTGGTCAGTGGCCGCACCGCCAACCAGAATTACACCGCCCTCTATGGCTATGGCGCGGAGGGCAAGGATGAAACCAATGTTGGCGGCTTGCTGCGCTATGAAAAGCCGTTGAATGCGGACACTACGGTCTTCACTGGCGTCAGCCATACTGTGCGCACCGCTGATGAAACCGAACGTTACATCAACAAATGGGGGATGGTGGCTACAGACCGCTGGGTCGGCAACCCCAATATCAAGCCTGAACAGCATAACCAGTTGGATTTGGGTGTTAGCCAACAGCGCGGCAAGGTGCGCTGGAGCGGCACAGTGTTTGCTGATCAGGTGGAGGATTTTATCCTGCGTGACAAGGTGACAAGCGGCGCTCAGGCCGGAGCGCAAATCTACCGCAATGTCGCCGCAGAATTAATCGGCGCGGAGCTGGGGGCGGAGGCTAAGTTGGGGGAACGTTTCAAGCTTTCCGGCGATCTGGCCTATGTTAAGCGCACTAACACGGCAGATGACCGCCCGATTGCCCAGACCCCGCCGCTGAATGGCAAAGTACAACTCGATTACAACCATACAAAATGGGGCGGCGGCGCACGGGTGCGCTTCGCTGCCGGACAGGATCGCATTGACACCGCCATGCTGGGCACCACCGAAGTCGGGACAAGCGCCGGTTATGGCGTCGTGGATGCTTATGGCCGTTACCATCTGAACAAGTCTGTCAAGGTTCGCTTCGGGGTGGATAACCTGTTGGACAAAACCTACGCCGAGCACGTCAATCGCCGCAACCTGGATTTGAGTGGTACGATTGGGCGGGTCAATGAGCCGGGCCGCACCGCCTGGCTGAAACTGGAAACCGAATTCTAATCTGGATCAATAAGGGACATAACCATGCAAACACCATTCCGCGCCGTTTTGTTAGGCACCATGATTTCTCTGGCTAGCGTTTGCCATGCCGATGCTGACGCCACCAAAGCGGCGGCACCGGCAAGTGGCGCTGAATCTGCCGCCCCGGCGGAAACCGCCGCCAAAGCCGCCGACGCCATCAAGGTGGAAAATCCTTTTGTCCGCGCTGTTGCACCGGGCCAGACCAACAGCGCTGCTTTCATGACCTTGCTGAATGATTCGGACACCGACCACAGTGTTGCTTCAGCAGCCAGTCCGGCGGTGACTACGGTGGAACTGCATACCCATACCGACAACAATGGGGTGATGGAAATGCGTCAGGTCGACAAGATCGATGTCCCTGCCAAAGGGCGCACGGAATTAAAGTCAGGTGGTTTGCACATCATGCTGATTGGCCTGAAGCAGGAGCTGAAAGTGGGGGAAACTGTCCCGCTTACCCTGACATTTGAAGATGGCTCCAGCAGCACGGTCGATGCGCCTGTCCAAGAGGTCACCCCGCCCGCTGACGGTAAGATGGAATCGATGGGTGCCCTGAAATACTGATGGAATTGTCCTCACCCCAATAATACGTCTGGTTTGTCCCCCGTTGGGGCGTACTCCCCCAGGGTGCGCCCCGTTTCTGTCACACCACGCTTTTGGGCAGTAGCGGTTGGCAAGCGCCCGGAATGCGCCCAAACCCCACCAGCCTGCGTTTCCAGTAGCCTTCCAGCTTGGTGGTGGTGATTGGTTTGCCGGTGCGCGGTGCGTGGACAAAACGGTCTTCACCGAGATAAATGCCGACATGGCTGACTTGGTTGCCACGGGTGCGGAAAAACACCAAATCACCCCGGCCTGCTTTCTCTTTCGGCACTTTGATGGCGGCTTGGTATTGGGCGGCGGCGGTGCGGGGAATGTCGATGCTGGCACCTTGCCGGAAGGAATATTGGGTCAGGCCGCTGCAATCGAAACCTTTCATCGGGCTGTTGCCGCCCCAGCAATAGCCTTTGCCGCGTTGCCGCAATGCGCAGTAGGCCACTTTATCCAAGCTGGTGATGGCGGGTGGTTCTGCTTCCGTCGGAACGGTTGGCGTGGGGCTGGCGGCTTGCGCCGTTGATGGCGCTGCTGGCGGGATGGCCGCCTGTGTTTTGTGGATGGGTTTGGTGGTTTCTTGTTGAATGTCCCGGCTTTTGTCGGGTGTTGCGGTTTGCTGGAAGGGCAATATCTGGCGTGGCATGCTGCTGCAACCCGCCATCGCCAACATGGCGGAACCCATAATCGAATACTTCAGCGTTTGGATTTGCTTGGCCAACATACTCCCTACTCCCTCACCTCGTCCTGATAACCCTCAGTTTTGGCAGGGAAATCCTGGTTCCGCCAAGCGTTCCCGACCTAAGGCGTGAAATGGGCGCTATCGTGTGGATTGATCATCTTGTGAGCAGAATATAGGTGTATACATGGCCAATAACTGAGCCATGAAAGCCGGTTTTAGCTGATTTTCAAGCCAGTTCGTATTTTTTCAGCCGGTAATTCAATGCGTCGCGGCTGATGCCGAGCAGGCGGGCGGCGTGGGTCTTGTTGTGGCTGGTGCGTTCCAGCGCCTGGTTGAGCAGGTCGCGCTCCAGTTCTTCCAGATTGACGCCCGTTTCGGGCAGGCTGAAAGGGGAGGCGGCGCTGGCGCGTACCGGCTTGCGCACTTCCAGCGGCAGGTTGGTGAAGCCGATTTCGCGTCCGGCCAGCAGGATGCTGAGGCGCTCGCACAGGTTGCGCAATTCACGCACATTGCCGTCCCAACGGTGGCGCAACAGGTGTTGGCGGGCGTCTTTGCCCAAGGTGGCGGCAGGCAGTTTGTGCTGGGCGGCGAATTGGCGCAGGAAATGTTTCATCAGCAAGTCGATGTCTTCCCTGCGTTCGCGCAATGGCGGCAGTTCAACTGGCACGATATTGAGGCGGTAAAACAGGTCGGGGCGGAAGTCGCCAGTTTGCGCCATGGCATACAAATCCCGGTGGGTGGCGGCGAATACACGCACATTCAACTGGCGTGGCCGGGATTCCCCCAACGGCAGGACTTCGCCCGATTCCAGAAAACGCAGCAATTTTGCTTGCAGGTTCAGCGGCAGTTCGCCGATTTCATCCAAAAACAGTGTCCCGCCGTCGGCAGCGCCAATCAGGCCAACCTGCTGGCTGTCGGCTCCGGTGAAAGCGCCTTTGCGGTGTCCGAACAGCAACGATTCGGCCAGTGTTTCCGGCAGCGCGGCGCAATTGACGGTGACGAAGGGCTTGAGCCTGCGAGGGCTGGCGGCGTGCATGGCGTGTGCGACCAGTTCCTTGCCGGTGCCGGATTCGCCGGTGATCAGCACGCTGGCTTCGGTTTGCGCAATCAGGTGGGCGGAACGCAATACGGCTTCCAGCAGTGGAGAATGGGTTAAAATGTCATCAAATTGCATGGCCTTGCCTGTCATTGGGGGTTATGCCGGAAACGGCTACCATAATTAACGTAGAATGGCGGCGGGAGGCAATGACTTATTTCAAGTTGTTGCCGGAAAGCCTGTAAGCCCGAAACATGAGGAAGTATGGCGCACATCGGAATTGACCTTGGCGGAACCAAAATTGAAGTGTTGCTGTTGGATGCGGCGGGCAGGGAATGTTTCCGCAAACGCCTGCCCACGCCGCAAGGCCAGTATGCGGCGACCTTGCAGGTGGTGCGCCAACTGGTGGAAGAGGCGGAACGCTTCGCTGGGCAAACCTGCACGGTGGGCGTCGGCGCACCCGGAGCCATTTCCCCAGCGACTGGCTTGGTGAAAAATTCCAATTCGGTGGCGCTGAACGGCAAGCCCATGCATCACGACCTGGAGGTATTGTTGCGACGGCGGGTGAAAATCGGCAACGACGCCAATTGTTTCGCGCTGTCTGAAGCCACAGATGGCGCTGCGGCGGGGGCGGAAGTGGTGTTTGGCGTGATTGTGGGTACAGGTACGGGCGCAGGCGTGGTGGTGCATGGCCGGGTGCTAAGTGGTGCCAACGCCATTGGCGGGGAATGGGGGCATAACCCGTTGCCGTGGCCGGAAGCTGCTGAATTGCCTGGCAAGCCGTGTTACTGCGGCAAGCATGGCTGCATTGAAACGTGGTTGTCCGGCCCTGGATTTGAGGCGGAATTTGCCCATGCGGGAGGGGGGAAGCGGTCGGTTGCGGCGATCGTGCAGTTGGCAGGGCAGGGTGATTTGTTGGCGGAACGGTTGTTGCAGGCGTATGAGGAACGTATGGCGAAAAGCCTTGCCCATGTCATCAATATCCTTGACCCTGATGTTATTGTGTTGGGTGGTGGGCTATCCAATATTCAGCGGCTATATATCAGCGTGCCGCAGCGGTGGGGGCAATATGTCTTTTCAGATCAGGTCAGCACACGGCTGGTTGCGCCTCATTTTGGGGATTCAAGCGGCGTGCGTGGTGCGGCCTGGTTGGGGCGTGAATTGTTGGGTTAAATCCGTTTCAGGCTCCTCGATAAAATCGCTTGGGAGGGGCGTTGGGCGTGGACGCTGGAGTCGGGGCCGCCTGTCTGCTGGGTTCGGTGGCGGCAGGTTTTTCTTCCTGGGGTATCGGTTGCCCCCGGTAATAGCGGGTGGGCGCAGCAGGCGGTTGTTTGGCGGGCTCGCTGGTGGCGGCGGTGGGTGTTTCTTCCTGCTCGGGGGCGGATGTTTGCCCACGGTAATAACGGGCAGGGGGCGCTTGCTTGACCAACGGGGCCGGGGAGCTGCTGGCGGGAGCTTCGGGGGCAGGTGCCGATTTGGCCGGAATGACGGGGCGCAAGTTCAGGATGTCCAGGCAGGTCTGGTGGTCGACGATGGATTCCTGGCGGAAGGGAATGCTCTGGTTCTCCGAAAAGGAACAAGAGCCACCGCTGATTTCTTGCAGGCTGAGTAGGGCGGCGACGCCGTGGTCGCGTTTATGGGCGCAATGGGTTATTTTTCCGCTATCGATGGCGAAACGGCAGGACGTATTGGCATCGGTGGCGATGAAAAAGGTGCCGGTCTGTTTATGCGCCAGAATATGGGCGAGTTTGTCCATAATTTCGGACAAGGTGAATTGGGAATGCCTTTCCATGATAAGCCTCTGACTGGTGGTGATCTGATTATTGGCGCTTAGTGGACAAGCAATAACCGTACCAAGCATAAGCGTTATTATCAATAACAGGAACGTTACAGGTTTTGCGGCTTTATTGGGCAGTTTGTATCTGGTTGGTGTTTTTAATTAATTCACCAGATTAGGGCGGTGACGAAGATTCAGGCGGCAGGAACAATGCCGCTATCGCCTGGAAGGCAGCTGGCGCGGGTGCGGAGATGTGTAATGTTTCAGGGCGATGAGGATGCTGCAACTGCATGGCGTTGGCGTGCAGCAGCAAGCGGTGGCTGCCAAACTTCTCCCGGAACAGCGCATTGTGTTTGCCGTCGCCGTGTGTGGTGTCTCCTACAATTGGATGAAAAATATGCTTCAGATGACGGCGGAGCTGGTGCTTGCGCCCAGTTTTGGGTTGTAATTCCAGCAGGGAATAGCGTGCTGTAAGGTAGCGTCCGACCGGGTAGGGGAATTCAGCGGTCGCTAGCCGCCGGTAGTGGGTGATGGCTGCTTGCGCTGCCTTGTCCTGGTTTGCGTCCGCATCGGCGATCCTGTCCAGTTCCTCTTGCAGTGGGTAGTCGATGACGCCGGATTCCTCCGTGTGGCCCCGCACGATGGCGAGGTAGCTTTTTTGCACTAGCCCGGCGGTGAACTGTTCCGTCAGCAGGCGGGCGGTGGCGCTGTCGAGCGCAAACAGCAGCACGCCGGACGTGGGCTTGTCGAGACGGTGCACCGGGTAGACTTTTTGCCCGATCTGGTCGCGGGTCAGCTGGATGGCGAAACGGGTTTCATGCTTGTCGATCAGGCTGCGGTGCACCAACAGGCCGGAGGGTTTGTTGATGGCGACCAGGCATTCGTCGCGGTGGAGAATTTCCAGCACAGTTTTCAGCCCCTTTACTACAGGTTGCGGATAAGGGGCTAATATTAATGGCAATGACATAAAAGGAGGAGTGGCGATGAAAACCATCAGTCAGGTATTGGCTAGAAAAGGCGGTCAAGTCTATAGCGTTGATCCGGCGGTCAGCATTATCGATGCGGTCAAGACAATGGCGGAAAAGCGGGTGGGCGCATTACTGGTGTTGGAAGGTGGCAGTCTCAAGGGGATCATTTCGGAACAGGACTATACCCGCAAAATTGTCCTGCATGACCGGAGCGCCGAACACCTGCGGGTGGAAGAGGCCATGTCCAGCCCGGTGGTGGTGATAAGGCCGGAGCAGTCCATTCAGGAAGGCATGGCGATCATGACAGAAAAGCGCATCCGCCACCTTCCGGTCGTGGAGGGTGGCGAATTGGTGGGTCTGGTGTCAATCGGCGACCTGGTCAAGGAAGTGATTTCCGAGCAACAGTTCATGATTGACCAACTGGTGGGTTACATCCGGGGTTGAGCAGGTTCCTTACGGCCAAGTTGGTTTAACCCTTCTAATACAGGGGGAGCATTGCGGCTCCCCCCATCTATCTTGCAGCCCACTGATTTTTCTCTAATTACCTCCTTTGCAACCAGCAAGCCATGTTGGTTTTCTGCTTTATCAGGTCTTGGGATTTGCTGTTGCCGGTATGCGCCAATAGCAGTGTGTGGTATTTTTGTGCTTTAAATTGGAAAATTTTTTCCATAAAATATTTCCAAAAGCTCTCAGGGAGATGACATGCATTCACGTCCCAAGCCACCCAAACACGCTATTGGCGATGAAACCCGGCAGATGTTGATCGACGCGGCCACTGACGTATTCATCGAATCCGGTTTTCGCGCCGCACGGGTGCGGGATATTGCCGATGCCGCCGGAATACGGCTTTCCGCCATCAACTACCATTTCGGCAGCAAGGAAGGTTTGTATTTCGCGGTGCTGCAATACCATGCGGAAAACGTCATCCGTTCCACCCCGCTCACTCCACCCGATCCGGGCCTGTCACTGGAAGAACGTTTCCGTTTTTTCATTCGCGCCTTCGTCATGCGTGTGCTCGACCCGGAAAGCCCGTCACGCATTGCCCGCCTAATCGTGCGTGAAGCCAGCAACCCGACCACGGCGCTCGACATGATGTTTGAACGTTTCATCCAGCCGCAGTACAGCGTGCTGAATGAGCTGATTGCTGAACTGTTCGGCGCCGATACCCCACCGGACACCATTGCCCGCGCTGCCATTAGCATTGTCGGGCAGATTATTGTCTACGCTGCGTTGCAACCCCTGGTCGCCAAGTTCCGCCCTAGCTTCTATGGCAATGCCGCCAAGCTGGAGGAACTGGCGCAGCACATCGCTGATTTTTCCTGGGCCGGTCTGCAAGCCCTGGCCGCCCAGCACAGGAGTACACCATGAAAGTTACCCTTGCCCTGTTGTTTGCCTGTCTGCCGCTGCTGTCTTCCTGTGAAGAAAGTCGTGACGGCGGGCTACAAGGTTATGTCGAAGGTGAATACGTGCGCCTCGCCGCCCCATTCGCCGGTACGCTGCAAACCCTGGCCGTACAGCGTGGTGCGCAGGTCAAACAGGGCGCGCCCGCTTTCACCCTCGAACAGCAGAACGAAACCGCCGCCCGTCAGGGGGCCGAAGACCGCCTGCATGCCGCCGAAGCGCAACTGGCCGACCTGCAATCCGGCAAACGCCCGCAAGAGTTGCAGGTTATCCGCGCCCAGCTGGCGCAGGCCAAGGCTTCCGCCCAACTGGCCGCGGCCGAATTGCAGCGTGTCGAACGGCTGGTGAAAGGCCGCTTTGTTGCCAGCGACCAGATCGACACCGCCCGCGCCAATGACAGACTGGCGAAGGCCAAGGTCAGCGAACTGGAAGCGCAAGTGAAAGTGGCCGAACTTGCCGCCCGCCCGGATGCGGTGAAAGCTGCCGAAGCCAATGTCGCCTCTGCCCGCGCCGCCCTGGAGCAGGCTGACTGGCAACTTGGACAGAAAAGCGTCGTCGCCACCCGTGATGGCTTGGTCAATGATACCTACTATCAGCCTGGTGAATGGGTTGCGGCGGGCAGCCCTGTGATCAGCATCCTGCCGCCGGAAAACCGCAAGGTACGTTTCTTCGTTCCCGAGCCGCAGCTGGGCGAATTGCAAACCGGGCAGACGGTGCAGGGTGGCTGCGATGGTTGTGGGGAACCGATTCCGCTGCACATCAGCTACATATCCCCGCAAGCCGAATACACGCCGCCGGTGATCTACAGCAAAGATTCGCGCGCCAAACTGGTGTACATGGTGGAAGCCGTGCCGGATGCGGCGAATGCGGCGCGCTTGAAGGTAGGGCAGCCGGTGGATATTGCGCTGGAAGGGTTGGGGAAGGGGGGGAACCCCGGAGGGCAACCGCAATGACAAGCGATCTGGTCATTGACGTGCACGGCATCAACAAGCATTTCGGCGACAAACACGTCGTACAAGACCTGGACATGCAGGTGCGCAAAGGGGAAATCTTCGGTTTCCTCGGCCCCAACGGCAGCGGCAAAACCACCTCGATCCGCATGTTGTGCGGTTTGCTCACGCCGGACAGTGGCTCAGGCCAATGCCTCGGCTACGACGTATTGCGCGAAACCGCCGCCATCAAGCGTCATGTCGGCTACATGACCCAGCGGTTCTCGTTGTGGGAGGATCTCACCATCCGCGAAAACCTCGACTTCATTGCGCGCATGTACGGCATGAAACGCCGCAATCAGGCGGTGGACGAAGTGCTGGTCAAACTGGGCCTGAAGGAACGCCGTAACCAATTGGCAGGCGCACTCTCCGGTGGTTGGAAGCAGCGTCTGGCCCTGGCCGCCTGCATGATGCACGAACCACAACTGCTGTTGCTGGATGAGCCTACTGCTGGTGTCGATCCGCAGGCGCGACGCGAATTCTGGGATGAAATCCATAAGCTGGCGGCGGAAGGCATCTCGGTGCTGGTTTCCACCCACTACATGGACGAGGCCGAGCGCTGCCACAAACTGGCCTACATTGCTTACGGCAAACTGCTGGTGACAGGCACGATCAAGGAAGTCATTGCCAGCCAGAAACTGGTGGCCTGGGAAGTCAGTGGCGACAGCGGCCTGCACCAGTTGGCGAACCAGTTGAAACAACTGTCTGCGGTGGAACAGGTCACCGCTTTCGGTAGCCGCCTGCACGTCGTCGGCACCGATGCCGCAGGGCTGGAAGCCGCCTTGCAACCTTTCCTCCAGCAAGCTGGTTTCCATTGGGAACAGATTGATGCGGGGCTGGAGGATGTCTTTATCAGCCTGATGGAGCGGCACATTCGCCAACAGGAGGCGGCAGCATGACACTCGGTGCTTCCCTGAATCGTTTGCTGGGTATTTCTTTCAAGGAAATCATCCAGATGCGGCGTGACCGTTTGACCTTCGGCATGATCATGGGGATTCCCATCATGCAGTTGCTGTTGTTTGGGTTTGCCATCAACTCCGACCCCAAACACCTGCCGACCGCGATTCTGGTGCAGGATAACAGTGTGTTTACCCGTACTTTTGTCCGTAGCCTGGAGAATACCGGCTATTTCCAGATCATTCAGAAAGTCAGCAGTGAGGTGGAGGCCAACCGCTTGCTGGCAGAAGGCGACGTGCAGTTTGTGGTGAATATTCCGCAGGACTTTGCGCGCAAACTGGTGCGGGGTGAACATCCGGCGATACTGCTGGAAGCGGATGCGACCGACCCGGCAGCCACCAGTAATGCACTGGCTTCGCTGGCGAGCCTGGGGCAGTCGGTGCTGAACCGTGACCTGACCGGGCCACTGGCGAAACTGCGTCCGGGTGATGCGCCATTTGAAGTGCGTATGCACCGCAGTTACAACCCGGAAGGCATTACCCAGTACAACATCGTGCCGGGGCTGATGGGGGTGATCCTGACCATGACCATGGTGTTGATGACGGGCTTGGCGATGACCCGTGAGCGCGAACGTGGCACCTTCGAGAACCTGCTGGCGACCCCGGCCAAACCGCTGGAAGTCATGGTGGGCAAGATCGTGCCTTATATCGTGATCGGTTTTGTACAAATGAGCTTGATCCTGCTGGCGGCGAAATTCATTTTCGATGTGCCGTTTCAGGGCAGTCTGGCTCTGTTGTACGGTGTGACGCTGATGTTCATCGCCGCCAACCTGACGCTGGGGATGACCTTTTCCACCATTGCCCGCAATCAGTTGCAGGCGATGCAGATGACGTTCTTTTTCTTCCTGCCGTCGATTTTGCTGTCCGGTTTCATGTTCCCGTTCCGTGGGATGCCGGAATGGGCGCAGGTGATTGGCAACGCATTGCCGCTGACGCATTTCCTGCGGCTGGTGCGCGGCATTATGCTGAAAGGCAATACGCTGCCGGAACTGTGGCCGCACATGTGGCCGATCCTGCTGTTCATGCTGGTGGTCATGGCGCTGGGGTCGAAGTTTTATAAGCGGACGCTGGATTAGGCAGTGAGGTTCAGGTTGGCTCGAACTTTACACCTGCATAGAAGAATGTAATTTCCACTGTCTCCCCAATGGACTCCAGCCTCAGCACATCCGTCAACTGGCGGTATTCGGACAAACGCCATTCATAGGTTCCCAGGCGCTGGTAATGCTCAACCAGCACGGCTTCCGAGTCGATCAGCAGGTAATCCTTCAGGCTGGGAATGGAGCGGTAGTTCATGAACTTGTCGCCACGGTCATAGCTGCGGGTGCTTGCGGACAGGGCTTCGATAATCAGCACAGGGTTTAGCAGTGTACGGTTATTGTCAGCCAGTGCGGGCGGGTCGCAGTAGACCGAGGCGTCGGGGTAAGTGTCCAGGCCGGAAGGGGTGGAAACGCGCATGTCACTATTCATTGGTTGGCAGGGCTTGCCGCGCAGGCGGACATCCAGTTCCGTGGTGGCGTTCAGGCTGATCCGGGCATGGTTATACGTGCCGCCCGCCATGGCGTACATTTCGCCATTGTAAAATTCGTATTTTTCATCTGCGGCGGCTTCATCCAGTTGCAGATATTCTTCGCGGGTGATGTGGAATTTGACTGGCTGCATGGTTTGCCTCCGTCACGATGTTTTCGACTATACAACAATTTGAAATATGCCGGGTATCGCAACGAAATCTGGCAGCGTTGATACGGAAAGGGTCAGCGGGCGTCTGCTGGCCGGGTGTGCTCTCGTATCTGCTGGATACATCCGCATTTATGGCGATAGCGGCGAATATAGCCTGTAAGCTCATGTGGCCGATCCTGCTGTTCATGCTGGTGGTCATGGCGCTGGGGTCGAAGTTTTATAAGCGGACGCTGGACTGGCTTGCGGTTTGTAAGGCTTGCTGTAGTTCTGTCAGCTCCGGCAGGCGGCGGTTGTAGTGGGTTTCCTCGATCAGGCGTTTGGCTTCCTGCGCGTGCTGGCGGGCGTCATCCAGCCTGCTTTCATCCAGCGCAAACCAGGCTGACTCAATGTGGTAGTCGGTTTGGTACAAGCGCATGTTGCCGGTTCTGTGTTTGGAAATGGCAAATACATTATCCAGGTCGCTGCGGATAACCTCAGGTTTTTGGCGCAGCAAGCGGTAGAAACGGGCGCGGGTCAGATAGCCTTTGGGCAAATGGTGGTTTTCATTGGCGGTGCGCAGTGCTTCAGTGGCCTGGTTGATGTATTGCTCGGCCAATTGCAGGACGTTGGCATCCTGAAAATTTTCAGCTTGGGCCTGCGCCAGATGGGCACGCCCGAACATCAGCTTGTTCAGGGCTATTTCCAGTTTTTGCTGTTTGCATTCATTGGCCTGCCTGACTTTTTCAGCGCGTATTAACACCTCCTTCCAACGTCCTTGCCCTAGCAGGAAGTCACAGTAACGGAAGCCCCACAAGGAATGTAGGTACTTACATTTCTCATTGGCGTCTTCTTGGTGAATCTGTTCGGCAATCGTGAAATATTGTTCAGCTTCATCCAGTTTGCCTATCTGGTGGAGAATATCGGCCAGGGTTGTCCGGCGGGCTGCACGTTCACTGGGGATTCCTGAAAGGTCAGCGTATTCCACGCTTGTTTTGGCATAAATTTGTGCTTTGTCTGTCTCACCCAGCGTTAAATATAGGCCTGCCAAGTTGCTGGCGGCATTGGCCGCATTAGTCCAGTCCGCCCACGCTTCATACATGGCCAAGCTGGTCGCCAGCGGTTCCTTGGCGGCTTCCAACCGCCCCAGTGCGCGCAGGCGGTAGCCAGCCCAACTTAACACGTCGGCTTTGGTTTCACTGCTGAGTTTTGGCAATGGCTCATTCCATGTCTTGACGAAGAAATTAGACAGGATTGCGAGTGAAGTGGGGATGGCACCCAAGACTTTGGAAATGTAAGCATCATCCTTGCGGCGGATACGTGGCCAATAGACTTCATCCATGGCCTGTTGGGCTTTGCCTGCCTGGCACCCGTGCATGACGGCGGCGAACAATGGTTCCATTTCGCCCAGTGTGTCGGGCAGATCCTTGGCTGAATCCCGGTAATGGCGATACAAGCGTTCATGCGCCATACTCCAGGCTTCTTTCCATGACTGTTTAAAACGCTGGCCGAAATATTCATGGATGAGCGGATGGCAGTCAAAAGCATAGTCTTCGCTCAAAATTTTCTTATTGGCTTCTGTATCCGCTTTACCTGGTTTTGTATTGAAGATCAGCTCCATGTTTTCCAGACGGTGGAATGCCTGCTTGCGTCCCCCTTCATCCAGGTCACGGATGGGAGCCAGCAGCTTTTCGTATTTGTTCCGGTGACGGACACTGAACAGATCCGCATACCAGGGTGAGTTATCCGGTGCCAGCAGGAGATTTACAGTATCAGGGTGCAGGGCACGGTCAGACAAACCCAGTAGATACAGGATCATGAGCTCTGGTGTTGCTTTCAGCTTATGCTCATAAAAAGCCATCAGGCTGGTGGCATGATTGTCTTTGGACAGGCGAATCCGCTTGCGCTTTGTCAGGTCGCCGCCATACAACTCTGCCAAGGCATTGCCTAACAGCGTCAGGCTGAGAGCATGGCCTTGCACACTTTCGACTGCATCATAAAATTCTTGCTCGGGGCCATGAAGATTCTTGCCGCGCAACAAAGCACTACCAGCCTCAGATGACAAGCGCTCCAGGTGCAATGAACAAACCCGGCTGCCATCGATGCGAATATCGCGAAAGTTGATGCGGGAGGTGATCAGGCACAAACCATTCCAATTGCTGGTGCTCAAATAACGCAGCAAGGATTTCATGCCCTGTTCGCGCAGTTCACCCGAATGTTCCTGTAAAGGCTCAAGCCCGTCCAGAATTAACAGGGTAGGTTGTTTCATAATCAGATTGGCCAGCTTTTCTCCTTTTATCCAGGGGGAAAAGGTGGTGCTGCTCTCCGAACTGCCAAACCAGCGAAAAGCATCTTCGAAAAAACGATCCGCAGATGCCCGCCATTCTTCCGATGCGCCCCGTGAATAAAATGACCAGCCAAAAACATTGTCAGCGTCTGGCCAGCCCTTTTCGCGCAGGTTATCCAGCCAGCTTTGCACCAGCATGCTTTTCCCGGCCCCACCCCAGGCTGTCAGGCACAGGACATTGGTTTTGGGGTTGTGCCAAGCTTTATCCAGTGTGGCCAGCTCCTGTTCCCGCCCGAAAATGGTGCCATGTACAGGAGGGATACGGGAAATATCGACATGTGGTTTTTTGGGTGGGAAAGGAATTGGTGGTGATAATTCCGCCAATCGCTGTAATATTTGCTCGGCTGTTTGTTCTGGTTTCTGGGTGCGCAAATCAATGTGGCCGTCCACCCGCCCAAAGACTCCGTCAATGGGGGTGTCGTCGAAACGCAGCAGCATGGTCTCATCTTCATCTCTGTGCATTCGGTCACGAATGGCACGCCATTCCAGTCCGCACCATGACTTGCCCTTGTATTCCTTGGAGAGAAAGGGAACGACTAGCCGAGCCTGCTGATAATAAGTTTGCAGCTGGGTATCCAGGTTGGGGCGTGCAAATTTGGCCTTAAGCCATTCGTCGTAGAGAATGGCGTCCCGCCCAAGTGTCTGGGCCAGGCGCTCTGCCACTTTGCGCACGTAACCGCGATGTTCTCCGGCGAATGAGAGCGCCACTGCAAATTTTCTCTCGTCAGTCATCCACTCGCCCTGGGTTGTGGTTTCTCCAATAGTAGTCGATTATCGGGAAATCTGTACCCTCTATCGGACAACTGATGGGGGCGGTGGCTTATACTTTACTCAAGACTGGCGATTTACCTTTAATGCGCCTCCTCCAGGTCGCCGGGCCTGAAAGATTGCACAATGTGGTTGACCGCTGCGTCGTAGTCTGACTTTTTGGCTGTCGGGTAACGCAGGTGGAGGGTGTTGATGGAGCCGCTGCCCACCCAGCTTTTCACATACAAGATATTGCCGTCTTTGTAGCCGGACAGGGCGTACCAATCGTCTTTGCGCTTGCGGTAGGTGACGGTGTCAAAGTCCTTTTCTTGCCCTTTCATTTCACTGGCGACGGTGCTGTCCAGCACGTTGTTGATGCCGCTGGCGGTCATCTGGAAGCCTTCCTCATCGTAGAACTTGCGCCCGTCATCGTTGGTCGAGGCGGGCCCCATGCCGAATCCGGATGGGTAATCGACGCAGAAACCGTAGCGGTCATTGCAATAGCTGGTGTAGTCGCTGGCAAAGGCGGGGATGGCGGCCAAAAGCGCCAGGGCGGCGATGGATTTAGGTGACATGGTTTGCTCCTTGTTGTTGGTTATTGTTGTTTGCGGCTCCCGGTGGCCCTTACAGCCGATAGGTGTCCGGAGCCGCTGCCTGGGGAAATATGCGCAGCAGCGCATACCCCCGTTGGTGTTGCCTCAAGCGGCGAGTTTTTCCTGCACCTTGCGCACGGTCGGGTACAAGTGCTCGACCTCATCCTCAATCCGGCGCAATACCAGTTGGAACATTTCCTCGCTGTCCTTGACGAACTGTTCATGGTTGCTGATATGCAACTCCTTGTTTTTGCTCCAGCGTTTCAGGTACTGGCCGAACACCCGTTTGATTTCGCCGGAGCCGGACAGGAACTTGTTGGCGGTGTTGCGCACCTGCTGGTCTTTGTGCAGCAGCATGGACTGGTACAGCTCGCGTTCTTCCTGCTCCAGATGGTCGCGCACGCTGTCGACATAGTTGAAAAACAGGCTGGAGGTGACGCCCATGTCGCACAGGGAGCGTTCGCCAATCAGGTGGTTCAGGACGTTGGACAATTCGGTGATTTTGTCGTTTTGCTGGTTAAGCTGGGTGAATGAAACCATTGTTGTGTGCCTCTGTGATGATCCTATCGAAATATTAAGCTGGCTACCGGATAGCGGCCACGACTGTAGCTTACACCCCTGTGCTTTGCAGCTCTATTTTGATGAATATTCTATATGCCTTCAGCTGAACCGGAGCTCAGTCGCGGGCGGGTTCTTGCGTGTTGTCCGCAGTTACCCGCTCCACAAACAGGACGCCATCCAGATGGTCGCATTCGTGTTGGATGATGCGGGCGATGAAGCCGCTGTATTGCGCTTCCTGCGTTTCGCCTGTGCGCGTCAAATAGCGCACCAGTATCCGTTCAGCGCGTTCAACCGGGGCGCGGACATCCGGCACGCTCAGGCAACCTTCTTCAGACAGGCAGGTCGCCGTCGAACGCCAGAGGATTTCCGGATTGACCATCGCCAGCGGCTGCATCGACGGCGCATCGGGGTAACGCGGGTTCGGGCGTGAGGCGACAATAATGACCCGTTTGGAAACAAACACCTGGGGCGCGGCGATGCCAACCCCGTTGGCCACCAGCATGGTGGCCTGCATGGCGTCGATCAGTTGCTGTAACGCCGGTTCGTGTAGGCCAGTCACTTCCTGCGCCCGTTGTTGCAGGATGGGTTCGCCGCGTTGGGCAATGGGCAATAGGCGGGTCTCAGTCATGGCAAGT
This sequence comes from Candidatus Thiothrix phosphatis, assembly GCF_035668035.1. Lineage (NCBI taxonomy): Bacteria > Pseudomonadati > Pseudomonadota > Gammaproteobacteria > Thiotrichales > Thiotrichaceae > Thiothrix > Candidatus Thiothrix phosphatis. The sequence continues at coordinate 18,042 of NZ_JAYMYJ010000017.1, forward strand.
CTTCCGATGGTTTCACCATCAGTATAAGGCTAGCGAAGCCTGAAACCGCATATCGCTATTCGTCGGGTGGTCATTGCATTCCATCTGGAATCCATTCAAAGTTGCCTCCAACAATAAAAATTTCTGATTGCGTAAAAAGACAGGGCTCAATAACGAAAACAAAGGAATCGTAACCCCATGTTCAGCCCCCGCTTTTTGAGTGTTTCCCTGCTCGCCGCCATGATCGGCGGTATTCTGGCCAGCCAGGCCGCTTCCGCCAATGTGGATGCCGGGCCTTCCGCCAAGCCTTCAGCCACAACGCCTGCAACGCCGGACACCGACCGGATGATTATCCGTTTCAAGGATGGTGCCAGCACCAATGCGGTGGATAAAGTCCTTACCCGGATGCGCTCTGAGAAGGGCGAACGTTTCCAGTATGTCAAAACTACCCAGCAGCACTCCGACGTGTTCAAGTTCGGCAAATCCAAAAAGAAAGCCGAGTGGGATTCCCTCTCAACCTGGTTGCAAAGCCAGCCGGAAATCGACTATGCCGAACCAGACTTCATCATGACCAAAATGGATGCGCCTGCGCCGGTCGAGCCGGATGACACTTACCTCAGCTACCAGTGGCCGTTGTTGGATCCGGTCAGCGGCATCAATGCGGAGCAGGCGTGGGGGTATACGACCGGCGAAGGCAGTGTTGTGGCGGTGGTGGACACTGGCGTGCTGCCACATGCGGATCTGCTGCCTAACCTGTTGCCGGGCTATGACATGATTGCGGACAGTTTTGCCGCCAATGACGGCAATGGCCGTGACGTTGACCCGACTGACCCAGGTGATTTTGTGTTGCCGGGTGAATGTGGCAGTGCTTCCGGCAGCAACAGCAGCTGGCATGGCACACATGTGGCTGGCACGATTGCGGCGGTTGGCGATAACGGTGAAGGTGTCGCCGGGGTCGCGTATGGGGCGAAAGTCCTGCCGGTGCGTGCGTTGGGCAAATGCGGCGGTTACACGTCCGACATCGCCGACGCCGTTGTGTGGGCGTCCGGCGGCGCTGTCGCGGGCGCGCCCGCCAATCCGGCTCCGGCGCGCGTCGTCAATCTGAGTTTGGGTGGCCCATCCAGTTGTGGGCGCACCATGCAGAACGCCATCAAGGCCGCCCGCAGCAACAATGCTGTCGTGGTGGCGGCAGCAGGCAACAGCAATGCCGACGCCAGCCAGTTTTCCCCTGCCAACTGTTCCGGCGTGATTACGGTGGCGGCGGTCGGGCGTGAGGGTGGCAAGGCTTTCTATTCCAATTATGGCGGCGCAGTTGACATCGCCGCGCCGGGCGGTTCGGTGAACGACGGGGTGAAAGAGAACGCCATCCTTTCCACGCTGAATACCGGCAAACGGGGTGCAGAGGCGGACACCTACGCCTACTACCAAGGCACCAGCATGGCGGCACCGCATGTTTCCGGCGTGGTTGCCCTGATGCTGGCGGCCAATCCGGCGCTGACACCTGATCAGGTGGAAAGCCTGCTCAAATCATCGGCGCGTGCTTTCCCGAAAGCCTGTTCCGGTTGCGGTACGGGCCTGCTGGATGCGAATGCCGCAGTACAGGCCGCGCTTGGGGCGACGCAGCCGCCAGCGCCGACGCCAACGAATCCAGTTCCCACGACGGATTTGGCGGCAGTGCTGGCGCAAAACAGCAAATTGTGGCGTTCACAAAATATCCGCAGCTATACCTACACGCTTGAACAGCAGCGTGGCTCCACGACACCATTGCGCCTGCAATTGACCATCCGTTCCGGCAAGTTGTATTCCGGCATTGACCTCACCACCAACAAGCCGTTATCCGCCCGTGACCTGAAGGCAAAAGGCAAGACGGTTGAACAGTTGTTCGCGGTGATCGGCTATGCGATCAACAACAAGGCCGCCAGCATTACCGCTGCTTACGATAGCGCACTGGGGTATCCGGTCGCGGTGTCCATCGACCAGAGCAGCACGGTGACGGGCGATGAAATCAGCCTGAAAGCTTCCACTTTGACCAAACGATAAGCTCCCTCCCTCAACTGCCGATGTCGCCGTCGGGTTATACAGCCGTAAACCCGGCGACGACATCGAACAGTTCCGCATCAATGCTTTCCTGCCGCAAGTGATGGTAGGTATGCGTCAACCCATCCAGCATTTCATCGATATTCTTTTCCGCCCGTTGCATGGCAGCCAGGCGGCTGGCGTTTTCGCTGGCGAGCGATTCCGCACAGGCGCGGTACAGCGAGACGAACAGGTATTCGCGGATCAGCGCCCATAGGGTCGTTTCAGCGGAACCCAGCGCTTCCGGCAGTTTGTTGGTGGGCCAGCCTTGTTGCATCAGTGCTCGCTGCCATTGCATATCCAGCGGCAGCAGGCGTTGGCTGGCCGGTTGGTACTGGTCGGCGCTGGTGCCAGGGCGGTTGTGGAACAGGTAAATCTGGCTGATTTCACCGCGTTCACGGCAGCTTTCAGTCGCCAGCAGGATTTGCCCGACCAAGGACGTGATGCCGCTGAGGGAATTGGGGGTGTTGAACACGTCGCAAGGGGGCAGGGATTGGTCCAGCAGGCGGTCGCGCATCCGTTCCCCTACTGCCCAGACCTGCTTGCCGCCGGGAAGCCCGGCCAGGGAATGGGCAACATAGGTAGCCAGCACGTCATTGAACTGGCCGATCAAGCCCTGATCAGAACCAAAGACGATTGCGCCAGTGTGTACCTTGGCGTGCGGATTGGGCGGGGCCAGCAGTTGCACCATCCCAGGTTGGCGCAGACAGGCGACCAGCCCCATTTCCACCGTGTGGTAATAGACTTCGAGGGATTCCACCGCGCGTTCGTACTGGCGGATGCTGGAGGCGGCCAGTGCCTTCATGGTGCGCACCACCGCTTGCAGGTCGCTGGCGCCATTGATCCGGTGTCGCAGGCTTTCGATATTGTCGCTCATGTGGCTGGCCTGAAACCGGCTTCGGCGTACAGATCCAGCTCGGCCTTGCGCATTTGCTCCAGCGGCACGGCGTCGAATTTGCCTTCGCCCAATGCCTGTAACAGGCTGATTTGTGCTGCCACCGGAACCAGTTCATGTGCGGGTTGTTGCAGGCAGGCACGGATGCGTTGCCCGCGTTCCAGCACCTTGCGGGTGTTTTCATCCAGGCGGGTGCCAAAGCGTGCGAAATTTTCCAGCTCCTCAAATTGCGCGTAAGCCAGTTTGAGGCTGCCTGCGACTTTGCGGTAAGCGGCCTGTTGCGCCTTGCTGCCAACCCGCGACACCGAACGGCCCACATCCACCGCAGGCAATACGCCCAGTTCAAACAGCTTGGGCGAGAGGTAAATCTGCCCGTCGGTGATCGAAATCAAATTGGTGGGAATATAGGCCGACATATTCTGCGCTTCGGTTTCGATGATTGGCAGCGCGGTCAGGGAACCGCCGCCCAGTTCCGGGCGCAGATGGGTGGAACGTTCCAGCAGGCGTGAGTGAATGTAGAAAATGTCACCCGGAAATGCTTCCCGCCCCGGCGGACGCCGCAACAGCAGCGACAGCTCGCGGTAGGCGCGTGCATGGCTGGTCAGGTCGTCGTACACGATCAGCACGTCGCGGCCCTGCTGCATGAACTGCTCGGCAATGCTGGTCGCGGCGTAGGGCGCAATATACGTTAGCCCCGGTGCGTCATTGCCTTCAGTGACGACCACCGTGGTGTAGGCCAGTGCGCCGTGTTCGCGCAAATCGGCCACCACTTTCGCCACGGCTGAAGCGCGTTGGCCAATAGCGCAGTATACGCACAGCACATTCTGGTTATGCTGGTTGAGGATGGCGTCCACCGCAATGGTCGTCTTGCCGGTCTGACGGTCACCGAGAATCAGTTCACGTTGCCCGCGCCCAATCGGCACCAGTGCATCGATGACCTTGATGCCGGTTTGCAACGGTACGCTGACCGGGGAACGATCCATGATGGGGGCGGACGGGCGTTCCACCGGCAGGCGCTGGCTGCTGTCGATGGCTCCCAGACCGTCGAGTGCTTCGCCCAGCGGGTTGATAATGCGCCCGATCAAGGCGTCACCAACAGGCACATCCACCACCCGGCCGGTGCGTTCGGCTTCGTCGCCTGCCTGCAAGCGCCAGTAATCGCCCAGCAGCACCACGCCCACGTCGGTTTCGCCGAGGTCAAAGGCGATACCGTATAGCCCACCGGGGAATTTCACCAGCTCTTCCGAGCCGACATTGGGCAGGCCGCTGACACGGGCAATGCCGGTGGCGACGCTGGTGACGCGGCCAATTTCACGGGCTTGCAGCTCAGGGGTAAAGGTTTCGCGGCTGTGGGCGATGTCGGCGAAGGTCTGTTCGAACAGGGGGCGGAGGGTGTCAGGCGGCATGGGTGAATTCTCCGCTAGTGATTTTGTTACCCAGCAATTTGGCCAAGCCTGCTTCCATGTCTTCCAGATAATCCGCAATGCTCCAGGCGACCTTATGCCCGTTGCTGATCAGCTCAATGCCACTGAGCAGTTCAGGGTCAGTTTCAATGCGAATGTTTGGCGTCAGTTGCAAGGCGTCCTGCACTGCCTGGGTCAGGGCAGTTTGTTGGTTGGCGGGTAATGGAAACGCGCTGCGGATCAGCATCGGGAAGTCAGCATTGGCTTCCGCCGCTTGCAACTGCGCTTTTTCTTCCGCCTCCAGATTATGCAGGCGCTGGATAAAAACGCTGACGATACGGCTTTCCAGTTCGGCATCCGCCAGTTCCGCCAGCGTTTTGCGGGCGATGGCGAACACTTCGTGGCTAGTGCGGGCGGTGATGCTCTGGCGCAGGTTTTGCTGTTCCTTGCGCAAGGCTTCCTGCCATTGGGAACGCAGGTTGCTGGCTTCTGTGCGGGCGCTGTCCAGCAATTGCTGGCGGGCAGTCTGGGCTTCGGCGGCGGCTTGTTGCAGCAGGGCTTTGTGTTGCTGCTCGAAATCAGCCTGCTGTTGCGCCAATTGTGCTTGCACTTGTTCGGCAGCGGCTTTAGCGTCAGCGGCTGCCTGTTCGCGGCGGGCAATACGCTGTTCACGGGCATCGATCGCGTCCAGCACCGGTTGGTAGAGAAAGTGTTTCAGCAGCCAGATCAGCACCAGAAAGTTGACGATCTGCGCGCCAACGGTGAACCAATCAATGAGCACGGTTTAGCCTCCGGCAGCCTGGGCGATGGCGTGGTTCCAGAAGGGGTTGGCGAAAATCAGGATCATGGAAACCACGAAACAATAGATGGCGATGGATTCAATCATCGCCAGCCCGACAAACAGGGTGCGGGTAATGGTGGAAGCAGCATCCGGCTGTTGCGCCAGCGAGGTCAGCGCGGCGGCGACTGAACGGCCTTCGCCCAGTGCCGGGCCGATACCGCCGATGGCGATAGTCAGCCCGGCGGTGATGATGGATGCGATGGCGATCAGGGTCATGTTGTCCATATTGTTTTCCTTCTGATACGGGGTTCAGGCTGCTTCGCCGCGGGTAGCTGCGGCAATGTAGACCGTCGCAAGAATACTGAAAATATAGGCCTGCACCATGCCGGTCAGCAAGTGCAAAAGGTTCATCAATACCGGAAATAACAAAGGTGTCACCGTCAGCAGGATGGCGATAATCATGCCGCCGCTCATGACATTGCCGAACAGGCGGATAGCCAGCGCCAGCGTGCGCGAAATTTCGCTGACAATATTGAACGGCAGCATAATGAAGGTCGGTTGCAAATACGATTGCAGATAGCCGCCCACGCCTTGTTCGCGGATGCCGTATAGGGGCGCGGCAATGAAGACGCAGATGGCCAGTGCAGTAGTGGTGGAAAGCGAGCCGGTCGGCGGTTCATAGCCGGGGAAAATGACGGATAGGTTTGCCACCACAATGAACAGGAACAAGGTGCCAATAAACGGCAGGTAACGCCGGGCCTGGGTTAGGCCGATTTCCTCAATCTGATCCTTGATGCCCAGCACAACCACTTCCAGCACATGCTGCCAGCGTGAAATATGGGAATCGGTACTCAACTTGCGCGTCACCAGCCAGGAACCCAGCGTCAGCGCCAGCATCAGCACCCAGGTCATCACAATGGTCAGGTTGAGGTGCGCGAAACCGTATTCCCAGAAAACCACTTCATCGGAGCTGAGATGCATGATTGTTCTCCTGCGGCGCAGGGGCGAAGCGGGTGATCACCATCCGCGCCAGTACGAATCCGGCCAGCGCCGCCAGCAGCCGTTGCCAGTCGCCCGCCGCGATAGCATAGAAACCAGCCAGTGCCACGCCGGTGCGCAGCACGAAACTGGTGAAGAACCATAAGGCAGGGTTGACGGCGACGGAGCCTTTGCGCACTGTCCACCACAGCCCACCAAAGAAGAAAATGCCGAGCGCAATGCCAACGATCAATGGCAGCGTGAGGTGTTCAATCATTCGGCTTTTCCTCATCATCGTGGATAGCTTTCTGTTCTTTCATCATCCAGTGACAGGCATTGAGGCATCCCAACAACAGGCCGACCAGAAACAGGTTCAACGCCCACAGATAATGGCCTGGGCAGCAGTTATCCAGCCACAAGCCGATCAGCAGGCCGAGTAGCCCTGGCACAACGATTGACCAGCCGACTACGCCCAACATGCCGAGGCCGAACCAGACAGGTTTGTGCGCCTGCCGCTGGGCTTTCAGTTTGCGCTCGGCTTTGGCGTTGATCTTGCGTGTAAAATGATTGTCTTCGGTGGTGCTCATACATATCCCTCACGGTTGCTGCAGCCCGCTGAAGTGGCGGATGAAACCGCTTTCCAGTTTCGCCAGGGTGGTGCGGACTTCGCGCTCGCGTTCATCCAGATTCAGGAATTGCTCTCGAACGGCGGCGTGCAGGCTTTGCAGGTCGGCTCCGCGCTGGGCATTGCGCACTGAGATGCGTACCTCGCTGCCGGTTTTCACCAAGATGCCTTCATCCACTGCAATATACACCTCGCCATCTGCTGCGGTGGTGCAGGTGAGAATGCCGGGTTCCAGCGCGGCTACGCAATCCAGCCGGTGGGGTAACAGGCCGAAGGAACCGTTGTGGGTTTCCGCCACGATGCTTTGCACATCCGCGATGTCGGCGAATATCTGGAAGGGGAGCAGGATTTGCAGGCGCATCAGGCCAGAGCGCCCGGTAGCCAGATCAGGGTTCCCGGCTGCCGCCGTATTGGCGTTGAGATTGCGCATGGGGCACCTCCGTTGGTGTCGTCACATCCCGCTAGTATAACGCGCGCCAGCCACCAGGGCCGCCAGTATTTTGCAGAAAAAATCCCGTGCCACAAACAAGCCTGACCCATCAGGGGAAGTTTTCTTCGGGCTGGGTTTGCCTTAGAATCGCGCCGCAAAAATAGGCCTTATGCGAGGATGAGATGCCAACATTAGTACAGCGATTGAGCGTGGTCTTACTGCTCGGTCTGTTTCCGTTTCTGTCTGCGTCAGCGGCGGAAACCTTGCGGGTTGGCGTCAAGCCTTCCGAACCCTGGGTGATGTATGACCCGGCCCTGCCGGTTGCCGAGCGCCATCCGATGGGTTTCAGCATTGAGCTGTGGCAGGCGTTGGCGGAAAAGCTGGGGGCGCAGACTGAATGGGTGTATTTCGACACCACCAAGGAGCTGGTGGACGCCGCCGCCGAAGCGAAAATTGACGCCGGTATCGCCGCCATCACCGTGACGGCGCAGCGGGAACAGCAGGTGGACTTTTCCAACTCCATGTATGAACTGGGCTTGCAGATTATGGTGGCGCCTGCGTTCCAGCAGTCCAACCCGTTCCTCGTCATGCTGGGTGAGTTGGGGCGGTTGTTTTCCTGGCAAACCTTGCTGGTGTTCATCGTCTTGCTGTTCATCACCGCGAACTTGCGCTTGTGGGCCGACCGCCACAGCACGTTGCCGCCCAGTTTTCCGGCAAGCTATGTCGCGGGCGTGCGTGAAGCGCTCTGGTGGGGCGTGACCATGCTCCTGACTTGGGAAACGCCCCATAGCCGGGGGCTGGCGCGCATCATTGACCTGATGTGGCACCTGACGGGGCTTATTTTGTTGAGCATCCTGACGGCGGTTGTCACCAGTGCGCTGACCGCCCAGGCCGTCAATGGGGCGATCCGTTCGGAAAAGGATTTGCCGGGCAAACGGGTGGTGGCGGTGGCGACTGACGCCCCTCGCCTCTGGCTGGAGCAGAACGGCATTACGGTGACGCCCGTCGAAAGTATTCAGGAAGGCATGGAACGGGTGCGTCAGGGCAAGGCTGACGCATTGGTGCATGATGGGCCGCGCCTGAAATACCTGGCCAACCAGATCAATCAGGAGGCGGGGCAGACCGTCCTGGCGGTTGTGCCTGCTTCCTTCAACCCGCAAAGCTACGCCATCGCCTTTCCGGATGGCAGCCCATTGCGTGAGCAAGCCAACCGTGTGCTGTTGCAATTGAGGGAGTCACAGCAGGGAGCCCCCAGCTTGCATGAGGATTTGCGCGCCAAATGGATCAAGGATTGAGCTTGCTGCTGCGGGCGTTCAGTGCGCTGGTTCCTTGTTCTTGGCTTCGTCAACCGCACCGATCATGTACAAGGCGCTTTCCGGGTAATCCTTGAATTCGTCGTTGAGGATGCGCTCGCAGCCGTCGAGGGCGTCTTCCAGGCTGACGGTTTTGCCTGCCATGCCGCTGAACTGGCCAGTGGTGTAGAACGGCTGGGTGAGGAAACGTTCCAGCCGCCGCGCCCGGAACACGGTGTTGCGGTCGGCCTGTGAAAGCTGTTCGAGGCCGAGCATGGCGATGATGTCCTTGAGGTCTTCGTATTGCGCGAGGGTGCGGCGCACGGCTTGCGCCAATTGGTAATGGCGTTCGCCGACGATGGCGGGGGTGAGCATTTTGGAGCCGGATTGCAACGGGTCGACTGCCGGGTACAAGCCTTCGCTGGCACGTTTGCGCGACAGCACGATGGAGGCCGACAGGTGCGAAAAGGTGTGCACTGCCGCCGGGTCGGTGAAGTCGTCGGCGGGTACGTACACGGCCTGGATGGAGGTGATCGCGCCCGCTTCAGTGTTGGCGATGCGTTCCTCCAGTTGAGCGAGTTCAGTGCTCATGGTGGGCTGGTAGCCGAGGCGCGAGGGCATTTGCCCCATCAGCCCGGAGATTTCCGATCCGGCCTGGATGAAGCGGAAAATGTTGTCGATCAGCATCAGCACGTCGCGCTGTTCGTCGTCGCGGAAATATTCGGCCATGGTGAGGGCGGCGTGGCCGACGCGGAAACGGCTGCCAGGCAGTTCGTTCATTTGCCCGAACAGCATCACCATATTGGGCAGCACGCCTGCTTCCTGCATGTCGCGGTAGAGTTCCTCACCTTCGCGGCAGCGTTCGCCGATGCCGCAGAAAATGCTGACGCCGTGGTGCTTGCCTGCGACGTTGTGGATCATTTCACTGAGCAGCACGGTCTTGCCCACGCCCGCGCCACCGAACAGCCCGGCCTTGCCGCCGCGCTCCAACGGCGTCAGCACGTCGATGGCCTTGATGCCGGTGACGAACACTTCCGAATGGGTGGAACGGCTGGCCAGCGTGGGCGGGGAATGGTGCACCGAGCGCCATTCCACATCCTTTGGCGGCGGCAGGCGGTCGATGGGGTTGCCGAACACGTCGAACATGCGCGAAAGGGTGTTGCGCCCGACCGGCACGGTGAGCGGCCCGCCGGAATCCTCCACCGTATCGCCACGCGCTAGGCCAGCGGTGGGGGTGAGGGCGATGGCGCGGACTTTCTGTTCGTCAAGCTGGGTGAGGACTTCGAGCACGATGGCGCGGTCTGTGCCTGTGCGCAGCACGCTGCGGATCGGCGGCAGGTGCTGTGGGAAGCGGATGTCGATGACGCTGCCACGCACGGCGGTGACTTGGCCGGTGTTGGCTGGGGTGGCTCCATTCAGGTGCTGGTTCATGGGGGAACGTCCTAGTAAGTATCCCCCGGCAAAGCCGGGGGCTTTAGAATATGTGAGCCGCTCAAA
>NZ_JAYMYJ010000018.1:0-4309 GCF_035668035.1 Candidatus Thiothrix phosphatis
GCAAATAAACCATGCGGTTCAGGTCAAAGAGACGGTAGTTGTATTGCTCCTTAATACATTCCTGCATGTTGGCGTATGCGCCGGAGTCATCGCTGGCGCAACTGTTGCGTTCTTGTAGCCAATCCTTTTGTGCGGACTTGATTTTACTGGCGTTGCCCTTTTTCAATGCCAGCTTATAGGCCGCAGCCATTTCGTCATCCAAGCTGGAAAGCCCATCGTCAGCACAAATGGCTTTTTCCACTTTGGTCGTGGCTTTGGCGCAGTCGAAACTGGCGGCCTGCCCTGATGCCGCCATCGCCAAGGCGGTTGTCGCCATCCCCAATATGCACAGGCTTTTCAAGATATTCATACGTCATCTCCCATCGCTGTTTACACAAACAGGTGAATTCTCAGCAAACATGCTTGATGTTATAGCAATAAACAGGCCATATTACGACCAATAACTAAGCGCATAGAAACTGCACCAAAGGGAGCCTGCTGTGAAATTGAATACGATTACCCAAACCATCGCCACCATCCTGATTGCATCCAGTGTGGCGGCCTGTTCCTCCTCATCCACTGGTGGCACTGACCCGTCTTCCGTTTCCGGGACGTTGGGCGGCACAGGCGGCAGCAACGCCGCGCAGGGGAACAACCTGACCTCTGGCTCAGAAGGCAACAGTTGTTACGGCGACTATGTGGATGGCGTGCAGCCGCGCCTGACCAACACCAAACTGGCCAGCAAGACCCGGGCGCTGTGCTTTGCGGAATATTCCGTATTGCATTCTGGCCTGACCCGCACCCCGCTGTGGGCGAGTGAACACCTGACCTATGCCGAACTGCTGATGGACATTGACCGCACGGACAATTTCCATGCCGAACCATCCCTCCCCGCAGATGAACGTTCTGAACTGGCGGATTATGCTGGTTCCGGCTATGACCGTGGCCATTTGGCCCCGGCAGGCGACATGCCAACGGAACAGGCGATGCGGGAAAGCTTTTCCCTGGCCAATATGACGCCGCAAAACCCCACCAACAACCGGGGGCTGTGGTCTTCCATCGAAGGCAAAACCCGTGACTTGGCCCAACAGCGTGGGGAACTGTTTGTGGTGTCCGGCGCGGTGTTCGCCGGGGCGACCCTGAGCACCATCAACGAACGGGTGCTGGTTCCCAGCAATTACTTCAAAGCCGTATATGACGCCAATACCGGCGAGGGTGGGGCTTACTGGGTCGCCAATGACGCCAGCAAGAACTATAAGGTGGTGAGCATCGCGGAATTGGCGCAACTGGCGGGCATTGACCCGTTCCCCAGCATCAGCGACCACAGCAAGACGAACGCCATGGCTTTACCCCAACCTTGAGTGACCGACAATGGACTTTTTCAACAACGAAGCTGAAACCCACATCCTGCATGGACTGAACATTGAAAACCGGCTGGATCGGGTGTCGCTGCATGGCAGCCTCGACATTACCCATGACGCTTCCGGGCTGGAACTCGCGCTGAAACTGAAAGCGATGCTGGACGGCATGGTGGCCGTGTTGCAGGCGGAACAGGCCAGCGGCACATTGCCCGCCAGCATCACCCTGAAACCTGTTGGGCAGGTTGGCAATCCTTTCCTCTAGCGGAGCAGCCATGCAGCTTTGCCCATTTTGCAGTTAGCAATAGGCTGGTTTTCACCACGCCACGCACAGTTTCTGGTTAGGTTGAATATTGTCATCCGTTACCGCCAAGCCTGACATATACCGCATCTGGCGCAACCACAGGTGTTTTTCAGCGTTGCCAGCATAAAGGCGGGCTACCGTCCATTGCGTTTCACCTGGAACGGTATAATGCCACTCCCGGCACCTGTCCCGAATAGGCAGGCCAACTGCTTCCGGAGGCCGGTAAGGCGCGCCACCCAAAGTTAGGCTCGCGGTTATGACCGGAACCTGCTGGGAAACGCCCACCAGCCACAACATCAGCACCGCACCTGCCAGAAACATGAAGACTTTGCTCATGCGTCATCTTGAATATCTACTGGAATTTTCGGCTTTAAAGCTTTTTCTAGTTTTTTATGCGCCTCAAGGACGTATTCGTCCTTTTCATAGGTTGCCGGAAAATCTGCCTTATCATAGGCCTGAATGTGAATATGATGCTTGACCCCCTCCACAAAGCCTTGCTTCTGACCCTCAATCTGGCCTTTCAGGTAAAGCATGATCGCCAGCCCAAAGACAATCACCCCGATCAACAGAAGTTCTATATTTTGGATCGCCCAATCCACCAACTGGAGAAGTAAGTTTCCGCCTGCATATCCATGTGCGTTCATTGCAGTTCTCCAAAAAAACAAAGTCTATTTTATAGACATCGTGCTTGAGTGAGTAGGCTAAAAGTCACACTTCTGCACTGTAAACTAAAAAAATTCTCCAGAATGGGAAACGCAATGACCAGCCAAGCACACAGTATTACTATCGCAATATATTTAACTTTATTATGGCAAAGCCGTTTTTTACGTAATACCGGCCACATTTCTGAGAATTAGGGTGCGGGATGATGCTTGGCAATGGCAATATTTGCTACACGGCATTTAGGCCAAGATTTTTCGCACGACATAGGCAAAAAGCTGGGACACACCAAGCCGCCCACAATAGGTTCAATGCTCCGTTTGGGACTGGGAGCAACGAACTGTGGCATGACATCATCGAGCAAGCAGAGCGAGGCGCAATCATTGCCGCACTGGAAGCCACAAAAGGAAATCAGACAGATGCCGCAGCCATTCTTAACACCAGCCGCACCACATTACGGGAGCGGATAGCGCGGTATAATCTTCGTGGGTACGGGGTGAGTTCTCTCCGTCCCTAACCTCATAGCTGACGGGTCGGCGTCAGCCGATCCATCGTCGAGCGCGTTGTCAGGGATTCAATTCCCGTTCACTTGATCAACTGGTCATAGACCGCATGATGCCCGATCCACACCCACGTATAGCCATGCGGGCCACCGCCAGCGCACGGTAATGGATACCCACACGGGCTGACCACAATTCGCCAACCTGCTTGAAGCGCAGGGAAGGGTGGGAAGGATCTTGTTTCAGCAGTTCAAAGTTTTTGCGGGCAAGCTCTTGGATGGCGGCGGGCAGGTTATCAAAACAAGCCCAGAACCGGGGCGTTGTCTTGTGCATCAGAAATCCCGTAGCTGACCTTTGGTTTCAGCATCCAAGGCTTCCGCCAGCAAGAAATCCAGCTTGCCGCTGGCGGCATCGGCTGCAATCTGCGCATCCCAATCATCCGCCTCCAACTCCTCCAGTTTTTGGATCAATTGGGCGCGTTCCTCATGGGTGAGCTTGCGGGCGGCTTCCAGCAAATCATTTACCGTCCCCATGATGTACACCTCTTTATGATAACGATGATGTTTGACATCATAGACCAGAAGTTGTACTCACGCACCGTGAAGCAAAAAACTTCACCGGGATTAGGAACCCCGGATAACTAGAGCGCACAAGCCGCGCCAAGCGGTTTTTTTGCGCCTGCTGGAAGTCGCGGCGGTGAGTGGCGATCCGTCGTCGAATTTGTTAGCCTAATAATTTGTTATTAATTGTTTTTTTGACTTGAAATGACACTAAAAGTTGTTGAATTTAAACGCGAGCCTAAATCCGGCGATGGCGTTGTGGTGGGATTGAGACGGCTACTCGAACAAGCAGAGAGGGGAGAGATCGTAAATTTTTTTGGCGTGGCACTACTACAAGATGATGCAATCGTCAGTGGCTGGGCTAACGAATACAGACCGTTTGCAATGGTAGGCGGCATCGAGAATGCAAAGCGCGAGATGATGGATATTTGCATTAAGCGCCGCTGGGAGTAGACGGCGTTGAACCCGCGTCCGTCGTCGAGCGAGCTGGTCGTTAGGCTTTTGTTTTGGTGGTTGACATGAAAGACTTAATACATATATACAATGCAGCAATAACAATATTCTCTCAAACACAGGATATTGAAAAGTCATGCAATGATGCAATTTTTATCTATAAGAAAATAAAAAATGACAAAGAACTATCAAGAGAATCAACAAACCATCCGTGTAGAGAATTATCAGTTGCAATACAGAATCTTCTAGAAAAAGAAAATTATTTTACCGGAACTTACTCTGAGCTTTTAAGTTCATTGAATATTAATGGAAAAATTGAATTTTTAAAAAGCCCAAGAGGTTTGTCGGCGCTTTTGAAAAAGAACAAAAAAGCATTGAATGTTTATGATGAAATCATCATTGATCAATCAAAAAATAGAACAAAAAGAGGGTGTATAGTCACTAGGGCTTTCAAGGTGAGTTTTTGCCCTTCCGTTGGCTGAGCAACCTTGCGGT
>NZ_JAYMYJ010000019.1:0-27076 GCF_035668035.1 Candidatus Thiothrix phosphatis
GTCAAACTATGCACGTCTCCCCGGCAAAGCCGGGGGATTTCCCAATAGATTAAAAGCTGGTCGAGCACGTTGTACTTGTTCCAGGACGAATACCATGTGCCGCTGTTGTCGCCGGAGTTGGCGGCGTATATGGGTACAGCGACAGAACTGGCGTTGCCAGTATTGTTGACCTTGGGTTTGCTGACGCGCCCGGCGGCGCTGGTGTTGTTCGTGTTCAATATTGTGGCGGTGATTTCCTATCCTTACCTGCACACTGTGGCCGGGGCAGGCGGGTTCTGGCAACATTTCTTCTGGGGAAGCATGATTTGGTCGATCTTTGTGTTCGGGCCAGGCGCGTTGTCCGTTGACTATGGGCTGGCACGATACTGGCGAGGCCGTTAATCCGCCAACCTGGAACTGAAACGGTTTCCCGCCAGTCAAAACGGGCAAGTCGTCAATAAAAACCTGAGTTAGGACGACTGCCCGTTTTGTGATAAGGAGCAGAGTATGTCGTACATGCGTATGGGGGCGATGGCCCTGTTTTCCAGCCTGTTTCTGGCGGCTTGTGTGCCAACCAGCGGTTATGTGGTGCAGCCGTGGAACCCATGGGGGATAGCGACGCCTACACCTGCACCACCGGTCAGCTATACCGATGTCTACAAATATCAGGGTTCCCGCCAGTGTGAAGGCGGCGGCGTCCCGTTGGAAGAAATGAAACGTCAGTTGGAGGCGTCTGGGGTGATTGTGACCGCCACCAGCTGCGGCATGGATGGGCGCATGTACCCGGCTTTCTGCGGCGGCGCGGATGGGCGGATCAATGTCTTCACCATCAACAGCAATTCCATGAACGCTGCGCTGTCGCAAGGGTTTTCACCGCTGTCCAGCTTGCCGGGCGCGCAGAAAGGCAGTTGCTACGTCAGCAATAACAGCGGAACCAGCACCACTTACCCGTACAACAATAACGGGGCGGGAACTGCTTACCCGTACAGTGGTGGCGGCAGTGACGCTTCCTACTATTCGTACCAGTGAGCGCCAGTCAGCCCGCCAGTTCCCGCACCTGATCGGCGGTGAGGAGAAAGACGCCGTCACCGCCGCGTTCAAATTCCAGCCAATGGAACAGCACATCCGGGTAAGCAGCCTGTAGCGCATACTGGCTGTTGCCCACTTCCACCACCAGAATCCCGTGATTGGTCAAATGCTCCGCCGCCCCCTTGAGGATGCGATGGACATGATCCAGCCCGTCAGCGCCGGAAGCCAGCGCCAGTTGCGCCGGTTCATGCAGGAACTCGGGTGTGAGGACGGCCATGTCTTCCGCGTCCACATACGGCGGGTTGCTGACAATGATGTCATAGCGGCGGCCCTGCAAATGGGCGAACAGGTCGGACTGGATGGCTTGCGCCTGCCCGCCAAGCTGGTGGCGTTCAATGTTGATCTGTGCGACCGCCAGCGCGTCTTCCGAAATGTCGCTCAGGTCCACCTGCGCATGCGGAAAGGCGTAGGCGCAGGCGATGCCGATGCAGCCGCTGCCGGTGCAAAGGTCGAGGATGTGGTGCGTTTCATGCGGCTCAATCCACGGCGCGAACTGTTTTTCGATGGCTTCCGCAATGGGCGAGCGCGGGATCAGCACCCGCCCGTCCACATAGAAAGGCAGGTTGCAGAACCAGCCTTCGTGGGTGAGGTAGGCGGCAGGGCGGCGGGTTTCCGCCCGTTGGCGGATGATGTCGGCGACGGCGGCGCGTTCGGAAGCCGTCAGGCGGCTGTCGAAGTACAGGTCGGGGGCATCCACCGGCAAGTGCAGGGTATGCAGCACCAGATAAGCAGCCTCGTCAATGGGCGACGCCATGCCATGCGTAAAGCTCAATTCGGCTTCGGCGAAGCGGCTGGCACCCCAGCGGATGTAGTCTTTGATGGTCAGAAGGTCGGTATGGTCGAAGTCCATGATTAACACAGTGTGGCAAATTTGCCGTATCATCCCGCATTTTCACGCAATACTCCAACAGCAATGAATATGATCGACATCCTCAAGTCCTGGCCGCTTTATATCCTGCCGCACCACTTCATTTCCCGGCTGGTGTTCCGCCTCACCCGTATCCAATGTCCGGCTGTTGTGCCCCGCGCGATCCGTCTGTTCAGCAAGGTTTTCAAGGTTGACCTGGATGAGGCGGTCAACCCCGATCCGGCCAGCTACACCACGTTCAACGAATTCTTTACCCGCCCGCTCAAGCCGGAACTGCGTCCGGTTGCTGGAGGGGAAAACGTGCTGGTCAGCCCGGTGGATGGGACAGTCAGCCAAGCGGGCCGGATTGAGCAGGGGCGGATTTTCCAGGCCAAGGGACATGACTATTCCGCGCTGGAATTGTTGGGCGGGGATGAGGCGCGCGCCGCGCCGTTCATGAATGGGCAATTCATGACTATTTACCTGTCGCCCCGCGACTATCACCGCATCCATATGCCGCTGTCCGGCAGTTTGCTTGAGCAAGTGTATGTGCCAGGCAGGCTGTTCAGCGTGGCCGGGCATACCGTGCGCACCGTGCCGCGCCTGTTCGCCCGTAACGAACGGGTGGTCGCGCTGTTCGACACCGATTTTGGCAAACTGGCGATGGTGCTGGTGGGGGCAATCAATGTCGCCGCCATCGAAACCGTTTGGGATGGGCTGGTGACGCCACCACAGGGCAGGGGCGTCAAACGTCAGCGCTTCCCGGATGTGGCGTTGGCCAAAGGGGAAGAAATGGGGCGGTTCAATATGGGTTCCACCGTTATTTTGCTGCTGGAAAATTCCGCTGTGCAATGGGAAACAGGTTTGGCGGCGGGCAGCCCGCTCAAGTTGGGCGGGCGGTTGGCGACGTTGTAGGCGCTGTGTCCGGCATGACTAGCGCCAGTATTTCCCAGCCAGACGCAGGCTTGGTGCTGTTCTTTTCCGTCATGATGTAAAGCCTGCCTTTGGGGTTTTTGGCGAACAGCGGAATCGCCCGGTCGCCATGCTGGCGCAGGTAATCCTCATGGGTGAAGCTCTCGCTCAAGCGGGTTTTGCGGATTTGCGCGCCATTTCCCAGCCATTGCATCAGCAGCGAGTAATGGTATTGGTTGCCGAACAGGCATTGGGCGATGCGCAGGGTTTCGTTGCGCGCACTGCTTTTGCTGGGGCACAGGCTGAAAATATTTTGCTTGCCGAATTCGCGCTGGAAGCGGACGCCCGCCAACTGGTTGGCTGCATCCCGTGCCGATACGGTGATCAGGCGGCCTAACCCCACCAGGTCCAGATGGCGGTCGGCGTGCTCCGAGGTCACATCGCCGTAGTAGGTGTCCAACCCGTCCATGCGGGCGTCGCGGATTTTCTCCCAACTGGTGTCGCTGATCAGGACGCGGAAACCCTCCTCCCGCAGGGCCGCGCCCAAGGCTCGGCCAACCGGGTTGGCCCCGACAATCAGGAAACCATGCGGCTCCGGTTCCGACACCTTGAGAAAGTTGGCCAGCGGACGGGCGGTGGCGCTTTGGAAAATGACGGTGCCAATGATCAGCATGAAGGTCAGTGGTGCCAGCAGATGCGCCTCTGGCAAGCCGGAATTTTTCAATTTCAGGGCAAAAATGGCGCTGACGGCGGCGGCGACGATGCCACGGGGCGCAATCCAGCCCAGCAGCGCCTTTTCCCGCCATGTCAGGTCGGAGCCAAGGGTGGAAACCAGGATTTTCAACGGGCGGGCGATGAACTGCACGCCCAGGAACACCAGCACCCCGGCCATCCCCAATTCCGCGATCTGGTCGAAATTGATGCGCGCCGCCAGGATGATAAACAGGGCGGACACCAGCAGGATGGTCAGGTCTTCCTTGAACGATAGGATGTCTTCAAAATCCAGCCCCTTGGTGTTGGCCAGCCAGATGCCCATGATGGTGACCGCCAGCAGGCCGGATTCCGCGCTGAAGGTGTTGGAGGCTTCATACACGCTGATGACCAGCGCCAGCGCCACCAGATTGCGCAGGTATTCGGGAACCAGGTGTTTTTGCAGGATGAGGCCCAGCGCCCAGCCGCCAATGACGCCCGCCGCCGCGCCGCTCAGGATGGTGCGGCCAAACAACAGCAGGACATGCGTCAGCTGGTTTTCATGGCTGGAGGCGACAATGTATTCAAACACCAGCACCGCCAGCAAGGCACCGATCGGGTCGATCAGAATGCCTTCCCAGCGCAGGATTTGGGCAATGCGGTTGTTGGGGCGGATGGTGCGCAGCATCGGCACAATCACGGTTGGCCCGGTGACGACCATGATCGCCCCAAACAGCCAGGACAGCGCCCATGGGAATCCGGCCAGGAAATGCGCCAATAAGGTGATCGTCACCCAGGTGGACGCCATGCCGATGGAAACCATATTCAGCACCACCCGCTGGATGCCTTGCAACTGCTGGAAATTGAGCGTCAGGCTGCCTTCAAACAGGATCACGGCCACGGACAGGGACGCCAGCGGAAACAGCAGGTCGCCGAATAGTTCATCTGGCCGCAGCCAGCCGCTTAACGGCCCAAGCGCAATCCCGGCCAGCAACAGGAACAGGATGGCGGGGAGCTTCAGCCACCAGGCGACCAGTTGGCTGAGTAGTCCGCAGCCCAGGATTGTCGCCAGAATCAGTGCAATATGTTCGCTCATGAGTTGGTTCACCGCCCTTGTATTCTTTATAATCCATCCGTCTTAGTATCATGCAAGTATGACAGCCCCATGAAAACCTACCAGAAAGACTTTCTTGATTTCGCCATCGCCCAGGGTGTCCTGAAGTTTGGGGAATACACCCTGAAATCAGGCCGGGTCAGCCCCTATTTCTTCAATGCCGGTTTGTTCCGGACAGGCTCGGCGCTGTCCCGGTTGGGGAAGTTTTATGCGGAGGCGATTGTGGAGGCAGGGCTGGAGTTTGACATGCTGTTCGGCCCTGCCTACAAAGGCATCCCGTTGGCCGCTGCCGTCGCCATCGCCCTGTTCGAACACCATGGCAGGGATTACCCCTATGCGTTCAACCGTAAGGAGGCCAAGGATCATGGCGAGGGTGGCGTCATTGTCGGCGCGCCGCTGCATGGCCGGGTGCTGGTGGTGGATGATGTGATGACCGCAGGCACCGCCATCCGCGAATCCGCTGCGATTGTGGCGGAGCAGGGCGCAACGCTGGCTGCCGTCGCCATTTCCCTCGACCGCCAGGAACGCGGCAAAGGTGCGCAATCGGCGGTGCAGGAAGTGGAGGCGTTGTACGGCGCTGCCGTCATCAGCATCGTTGGGTTGCGGGAAGTCATCAGCCATGTCGGTGACAACCTGCACGACGCGGCGCTGCTGGAGCAGGTGCAGGCGTACCGCAACCGGTATGGCGTTTGACGGTCAGAACGTTGCGTTTAGTTGGAGTTTTTGCGGGTCTTGTTGGGTGGCGTCTGTGGATGGGGTCCATTTGCCCATGCAGGCGGGGTTGGTGACGCATGGGTCTGTCAGGGTGTTCAGGAAGGCAAGCAGAAGTTGCACATCTTCCTGGCGGTATTCCTGACCAGCGATATCCGTATCACAGCTCAACATTTCCCGTAGGTTTTGCTGCAAATGGCTGCTGGGGACATTGGCCTGTTGCAACTGCGCCGGATTGTAGTGGATCGCTGACTGGAACGGGTTGAGCATGTGTTCGACCATGCCGTCAAGCGCAGTGAACGCGCCGTTGTGTCCCCAAGGGCCGGTCACCGCCACATTCAGCAGGCTAGGGGTGCGGAAACGGAATTTGTCGTCCGGATTGTGCGTCACCAGCCAGCGCCCATAGTCTTGTTGGATCGCAGGGTCGGTGTTGCCCTTACCTGGGCCGATGGGGGGCGTCAGCACATTACGGAATTGTTCATCGGTGAAAAAATCCCCCCGATGGCAGGATGCGCAGTCATAGCCGCTTTCGCCACGTTTGCGGAAAAACAGCAGCGCACCTTGCTTGGCGGATTCGCTGATGGCGCTCAGGTCGCCTTGCACGTATTGTTTCCACGGATTGTTGGTGAAAATTTGTGAACGTTCGTACTCCGACAATGCAGCAGCAATATTTTGCTCCGTAATCAGTTGTTTCGCCGCTGCGTCCGGTTGTTGGTAGGCTAGGCGGAATTGTTCCAGCCAGTACTGTGTTTCCTCCGGCTGCAACAGCCCGGCACCGACGCCATAGCCTCCCAGGCGTTCGGCCAGCCGTTCCCGGCAGGATTGGGTGGTGCCGCCAGCGTCAAAAGTTTTGCCTCGCATTTCATGGTTGGAGGTGACCGGAAAACGCGCTTGGGCATGCGCCAGGTTAGCGCCCGCCAGTGGGTCTGGCAGGGGATAGGCGACATCCGGTGTGGTGATGCCGCTTCCGGTGGATTCAACCCGTCCGTCATGGAACATAAACTGCTTCCACAATCCAATGTTGAATGTTGTGGGGGCGTTACGCGGAACACCAGGCGTGAGGTTTCCCTGCAACATGCGCTTGTTGCCCAGTATATCGGTATCGATGGCGTCTACCCCGATCGACAGCGACAGGTTATCGCCGCCGCCCAACAGGGGGTGATGGCAGGTTGCGCAAGCCACATCCAGATTGCCGGATAGGGTTTTGCTGAAGAACAGTTTCATGCCCAGTTGCGCCAACGGCGTTTCGATGGAGGGTAAGGCCAACTGTTGCGCCGGATCACCCTTCAAACCATATTGTTGGATCAGCTCGCGCAGGGAGCTATCCAAATCGGAACGTAGCACCGGTGCGCTGCTATTGTTCGGGATATAAATGCTGGCGGCGCGTTCATCGTTACAGCCTTGCAGTAACGTGAGCGCACATATCAGGATGAAAAATTGTAACTGCATGACAAGGAAAGCATTTCTGGGCATGTGAGTGAGGCCATTATTACATTGCGATAGATCAAGCTGGGAGGAGGTTTGTCTGCTTAACCCTACCATTTGGTGTATTCTGTCCCCTGCAACAGGTCGCTAGAATCTGTTTGCTGATAAAAAGCATTAAATACACGCTAAAACATGGAGTGCTGTAATGTCTGAAGAAATTTCCCAATCATTAGGCGTATTTATTCTCGGCGTATTGGCGGGTTGGGTA
The DNA here is from genome assembly GCF_035668035.1 of Candidatus Thiothrix phosphatis. Classification (NCBI taxonomy): domain Bacteria; kingdom Pseudomonadati; phylum Pseudomonadota; class Gammaproteobacteria; order Thiotrichales; family Thiotrichaceae; genus Thiothrix; species Candidatus Thiothrix phosphatis. The sequence goes on from NZ_JAYMYJ010000019.1 coordinate 7,036, forward strand.
GTGGAATGGATTTTTGTCCGCCTGTTCGTTCCCAATCCCGGCAAGAATGCTGAGGCCGCATTGCAGACCATCCGCAAGGAAGTTGAGGGCCTGCAACAGAAAAACCACGAATTGCAGGAAGCGTTGGCGGCGGCCCAATCTGATGCCGCGAAGGCGATGGGCGCTGCCTTGAAAATCCCTGAGCCGGAGCCTGCGCTAATTGATGTCCATCCTATTTCGCCGGAAGCCAAATCTGTCCCGGCAGTAGAGGAAGCGTTTGAAGCAGAACCATCCGCAAAGATTGAAGCGGATGCAAACCCTGTTCCGGCCATGGCAACAACGGAAATGAAATCGGAAGCAACTCCAGCGGCGGTGCCCATCGTGACTGACGCGGGTAATGACGATAGTAAGGATGATTTTACTAAATTGGCAGGCATTGGCCCCAAATTGGCTGAAGCGATGTATGTTGCGGGTATCGGGCGTTACGCCCAGTTGGCAGAGCTGACAGTGGATGAGCTAAGTGAGCGTTTGGCTCCCAGTGGTATCCGTTACAGTAAAGCCACAGCGGAAAGTTGGGCTTCACAAGCGAAGTGGGCTGCTGCGGAAGATTGGGATGGCCTAAAAAAGTTTCAGGCTTCCCTGAAAGGATAAACAGAATAGTGATCAGGTTTTTTAAGGATAAAACAATAATGCCCGCTTGAAGCGGGCATTATTTTAACTGAAATGCGAACACATTTGCCTGATGATCAGAGCAGGTTGTGGCGTTTCAGTTTAGTGCGCAGGGTGGCGCGATTAATGCCCATGCACTGTGCGGCTTTGGACTGATTCCCATGTGTGTAGCGCATCATGATTTCCAACATGGGGCGCTCAACTTCATCCAGAACTAGACGGTAGATATTGGATGCTTCATGATCACCTAGAGTATCCAGATAGTCCTGCAAAGTACGGGCGACCGTTTCTGACAGGGAGGAGTCCAGACCGACACGAGAAGATGTATTCGTCATATTCATGCAACCTTTTTAATAATTGTCGGATACGATTCTACATAATGTTTCATGAACCGCAGCCAACTGTTTTTCAGGAGTTGTGATTGCAAAAATCCCTTTTATTGCTTCGGAGGTGATTTTTCCAGATACCACCCGTTTGCATCCTTGCAATACGGACACATGTACCCGCTCCGTAAAAAGTCAGTGAATTAAGCCCTGACATGACAACGGCAACTTGCGATTATGTAGACACCAAACTGTCCGGAAAGTTCATCAGAATCCAGAAGCTTACCAACTCAGTCGAGCACCTACGACCAACCCCTTGCTGCCTGATCTGTACATCAGGTTTCGGCATGTGCAAATCCAGAGCAGAACAACATTTGGCAATTTTCACCAGCGACCATCCGCAATCACGAAAATAACGGCACTACTTTCTTTTGCCCAAGCTGCATCCAAGATTTTACTTTTGATAATGAATCTACCAAAAGCATCTAGATAAACGCATATCCTGGATAAAAGAATACCATAGAGTAGAATATAAACACGCATGCTCAGATAAGCGGCAATTTATCCATCATAAGCGGTAATAAAAGTGTCTGTTGAGGTTGTTTTTTAATCACTTCGTGGGCTTTTATGGAAGAATACAAAAATATTGTCTCAATGGCTGGATGAAATTACCGTATCAAAAATGTGCATTAATTCGGATGCTGCGTTTAAAATACAGTCACGTTAGCTGGAAAGTCAGCAATATAAAAATGAGGACGTGAATTCAGGCATACAGAGTCCAATAAAGTGTCCAAGTCACTGCGATGTAACCAATACCGTTACAAATTCCAAGGTTGGGGTTGCTGCTTCCGGTAGTAGATTAAATAACCGGATCTGACGGATGTAATGGCGATCAGGAAATCGTGTGCTTTTCAGGCTAATTTTGATAATGGTCAACTGATGCAGGATACGACGCAGGCAGAATCCAAAACCAGCCGCCAACTGAAAAAACATTTCCAATAAGACAGCGTGACCTATGTTTCAATGCGTGGCGGCTGCTCAAACCGAGGTGGCAGTTTTTGCATTTTTCCCGCCAGTGCGTAAGTGACTTTCCACATCCAGGAAAACGTCGGTATTGCCGCCTTCCAGCACCAGCACATCGCCGGTTTGCAAACTGATGGTCGTTGAAGGTTGTTCGCCACGGATAACGCCCCGCCGCAGCGCTTTGACACAAACGGTAAACCGCTCCAGCTCCAGTTCAGCGATATGCTTGCCAACAGCAAAATCATTTTCTTGTACGGTAAACGTATGCAGGAATGCTTCCACCGGACTCTTGCCGGGTTCAGATTTTACCTGGTCGCCGTGGTAGTAGCTGCGTAGCGAACGGTAACTGTCCCTCCGGATCTTTTCCGTCATCCGGAACACCTCGTCCGGGCTAAAGCCCAGTTGCTCCAGCATCAGCTGGGTGATCATCAGGGTGGCTTCCAGGGTTTCCGGCAAAACATTGGTGGCCCCCAGCTGTTCCAAGGCTTCCAGGTGACGCTCGTCGCGGGTGCGCACCAATATGGGTATGTCGGCCCGTTTCTGCCTGACAGCTTCCACCATGCGTTTGGCGGCTTCAATGTCAATGACCGTCACCACCACCATCCGTGCCCGCTCCAACCCGGCGGCTTGGAGGATTTCAGGGCGGGTCGCATCCGCATAGAACACTGGGTCGCCTGCCTCCCAGGCTTTTTCCACGATGCCGGGGTCAAGCTCCAGCGCAATGTAAGGGGCTCCTTGTTCGTGCAGGAACTGCGCCAGGTTCTGCCCCATACGCCGGTAGCCGCACAGGATGACATGGTTTTCCACTTCCTGAATGGCGGAGCTGAACGCCTGGGCATTGTGGGAATGCTGACGCGCCTGGGCATCGGCCAGCAGTTGCTTGGTCAGCTTGTCGTTATAACGGATGATCAGTGGTGAAAGCGCCATGCTGATCACGATGGCTGCCAGGGTGGTCTGGGATTCGCTGGAAGACACCACCTGATTGCTCAACGCCAGGGCGAGCAGGGCAAAGCCAAATTCCCCACCTTGCCCCAACACCAATCCGGTGCGCAGGGCGGCACCGCCATTGGAGGAAAACAGCCGGGTCAGGATAGCGACCAGCAGCGCTTTGCCAGCGGTCAACCCCAGCACCAGCAGCAACACCGGCAGCCATAGCGATGGCAAAATGCCAAGATCCAGCTTGGTGCCTACTGCAATGAAAAAAATACCCATCAGAATATCGCGGAATGGGCGTATTTCACTTTCAATCTGGTGTTTATACTCGGTTTCACTCAACAACATCCCGGCCAAAAATGCGCCTAAAGCCAACGACAAACCCAGCGATTGGGTGATCCAAGCGGCGGTCAGCGCCACCAGCAACACGGTGATGTTGAAAAGCTCGATGGATTCCGCCCGTGAAATGTATTGGAACAGGGGGCGGAGGGTATAGTGTCCGGCCAGCAGCATCGAAACAAACAAAAGGGCGGCGGTGGAAACCTGCAAGAGCAGCTCTGACGGGCTGTCAGCCAGCCCGCTATCGCCCGCCAGCAAAGGGATCATGACCAGAAACGGCACGACCGCAATGTCCTGGAACAGCAACACGCCGAGCGCCAACTGGCCGTGCTGTGTGCGCATTTCTGCCTGTTCCGTCAATTGTTTGACGACGATCGCCGTGGAAGACATGGCCATGGCGCCACCCCCTACCAAAGCGCTTTTCCAGGATATGCCGAAGTACGATAAAATGCCCATGCCTGCCAGCGTGGAAATCAGCACTTGCAACCCGCCCAGGCCGATAATGGTGGTGCGCATGGCCATGAACTGTTTGAGCGAGAATTCCAACCCGATGGCGAACAGCAGGAACACTACCCCGACTTCGCCCATGAAATCGAAACCGGCGTTGTCCTTGACAAAACCTAACCCGTGCACGCCCATCAGCGCACCCACCAACAAATAGCCGAGGATCGGCGGCAGGTTCAATGCGCGGAATGCTGCAACAGCCCCCACTGACATCACCAGCAATAGCAGGATGCCGTTTAATAGTTCATGTTCTCCCAAGGAATCCCCTACAATCAGGTCGAGTAGCCAATGAGCAAAGTATACGGATTTCTGACCCTGTGCACACTGTGTGGGTTCAATTCCAACCTGTCAGGGCGAGGTAAAACGTGAGGAAACGTTCATTTTTGATGCAGTTGTTGGCCTATCTCTGGGTTGGGCCAGTCACCTTGTGCTGTTTGCCGCTGGCGTTGTTGGCGAAATGGACTGGCGGGGGGTATGCCATCCATTCTGGCGTATTGGAAGTGTGGGGAGGCTGGATCGGGCGGCGGCTGCACAGCGGCATCCCTGTTTTGGGGGCGGTCAACGCGGTCACTTTGGGGCATTTGGTGGCGGGTGTTTCCCCCGCGCATTTGGATAGCAGCCGGACGCATGAACGGGCGCATGTGGAACAGTTTGAGCACTGGGGGGCTTTGTTTCCACTGGTTTACCTGCTGGCCGGGCTATGGGCGCATTGGCGGGGCGGCAATTTTTACTGGGACAACCCTTACGAAATTGAGGCTCGGGTGAAGGCAGCTGCGGTGAAAACGGGCGATCTTTGCCGCCACTGACTGGCTTTTCGGGCTTAATGTGTCTAAACTTGGCGCTTGCTTTTCAAGCCTGCCTTAATCCCTCTCATGCCCGGATGGCGAAATTGGTAGACGCAAGGGACTTAAAATCCCTCGGTGGCAACACCGTGCCGGTTCGACCCCGGCTCCGGGCACCATATTTTCAATCACTTAATTGCGGCAGCCCGCGAATCCGAAAAGTAGGTCACAGTGCACGGGGTGAACCGCGTTACCGTTGTGACAACCCAGACTGCGCAAAGAAAAGCTTCATGCTGACATGCCGTCATGCGGCCCACCAGCCCGGCATTAAGGAGAAGGTGGTGGAAATGGCAGTCAACAGTGGCGGGGTGCGGGATTACGGCCCGTGTCCTTTGCATCAGTAAAGGGACGGTCATCAGCACCTTGAAAAAAAAGCAAACAGCCTGATCCAGGCCAATCCCCATTTTCTTCCCGCGAAGGACGTTGCGGACACCGGCCTGGAAGTCAGCATAGGCATGGTCAACGAAGCCGAGCTGGATGGGCAGGGGTCATTTGTTGGCAACAAAGGCAACCAACGCTGGTTATGGTATGCCGTTGATCATATCAGCAATACTGTCTTGGCCTAATACGGTCATTGGCTTGCTGATCAACAGGGTCGAGTCTGGGGTGGACATTCATGCCAGTTCTCAGGTTTGACCCACTACCAGCGCGCCGTTGCTTCAGCGTGCCTGGAGTTAATCCATTGCCGGGGAATCAGGCGGCGGCTGCCGGGCTTGGCCAATACCAAGTTTGTAGGGTCGGTGTCAGCGGGCGCATTTCAATGCATTCGGTCGGGCATACGTCAAAGCATTTTTCGCAGCCGGTGCAGGCGTCGGCAAACACCGCATGAATCTGCTTGGGGCCGCCCATGATCGCGTCGGTTGGGCAGCGCTTGAAGCATTTGGTGCAGCCAATGCACAGGTTTTCATGCACATAGGCGATGACTGGCCCTTTGTCCTCCACCCCGGAGAGGTTAATGCTGACGCCGAGTTTGGCCGCCAGCGCTTCCGCCAGGGCTTTGCCGCCAGGGGGACAGGCGGTCACCGGCGCGCTGCCGTTGGCGATGGCTTCCGCCGCTGGCGCACAGCCGGGGTAACCACATTGGCCGCATTGTGAACCGGGCATCAGGGCTTCAATTTCCGCTTGCAAGGGGTTGCCTTCCACCTTGAGGTATTGGGCTGCTATCCCCAGCAAACCGCCCAACACCAATCCCAACGTCATCAGCATCAAAACCGCACTCATCTCAACGCTCCTTATCAATGTCAATGTGAGGCCAGGCCCGCGAAGCCCATAAAGGCCAGCGACAGCAACCCGGCGACAATGAACGCAATCGGCAGGCCGCTGAACGCCGTTGGCACTTGCGCCAACGCCAGCCGTTCACGCAACCCGGCAAAAATGACCAGCACCAGCGAGAACCCCACCGCCGAGCCAAACGCATACAAGGTGGTTTGCACAAAGTTGTGCGCCTCCTGCACGTTCAACAGCGCCACGCCCAGCACGGCGCAGTTGGTGGTGATCAATGGCAGGAAAATCCCCAACACTTGATACAATGCAGGTGATATTTTTTTGATCACCATTTCGGTAAACTGCACCGTGGCGGCGATCACCAGGATGAAGGAAAGAATGCGCAGGAAACCCAGCCCCAGTGGCTGCAACACCCAGTGCTCCAGCATCCAGCCCGCCACGGAGGCCAAGGTCAGCACAAAGGTGGTCGCCATTCCCATGCCGATGGCGGAATCGATCTGTTTGGACACGCCCATGAACGGGCACAGGCCGAGGAACTTGACCAGTACCACATTGTTCACCAGTACGGTTCCCAGCAGGAGCATGAAGTATTCCATTGCACATTTCCTGAAATCTGTCAGTGGGGATGATGATGCAGGTTGCGTGCCAGCAAGTGATATGCCGGTAACAATATGAATTCATGGTATTTTTATGGTGCATTTATTGGTGTTGTTTGTGACATCGGGGGAACGGGTGTGGGGTTTGCGACATTGTTCTGAAACGTGTGATGTTTGTCGCCTTTACGACAATTTGTGTGTTTGTCTGATTTGCTACAATGCGGTCAACGCGCTGGAAGGTTATGACAAATTGCCCATTTTTCTCCAACGCACTGTTCTGCAAGGCAGGGTTGGCGGTTCATTTGTTCCCTGTTTCGCCTTCCAATCCAGTGGCATAGTTATTGCTTCGCAACATTAGGAAAATCTTATTGAGCGAGGATGCCATGCCCATGCCGAACCAGATTCTGGCCACGCCACTCAACGAATTGCATGCGGATATTTCCGGCATACCCGGTTTTGAGCATGTGGGGCCCGGCTTGTCGTTGCAGGCCATCCTTGAAACCGTGGAGCAGGCACCCGTGGCGATTTCCATCACGGACATCCGTGCCAACATCCTCTACGTCAATTCGGCGTTTGAAAACCTGACCGGCTACACCCGTGATGAAATCTGCGGGAAAAACGAATCCCTGCTGTCCTGCAACACCACGCCGCTGGAGGTTTACCGCGACCTGTGGCGCACCATCCAAAGCGGCAAAGTGTGGCGCGGCACCCTGGTCAACCGCACCAAGACGGGCGAAAGCTATCTGGCGGAGCTTAATATCGCGCCGGTGTTGGATGCTGGCCGCCGCATCACCAATTTCCTCGGCATGCACCGTGACATTTCCACCCTGCATCAGCTCGAACAGGAACTCAAGCACCAGAAAGTCTTGTCGGAAACCATTCTGGATTTGGCCCCGACCATCGTGGTCTTGCTGGACAGCGAACATAATGTGCTGCTTGACAACCAGGCTTACAAACAACTGAAGGCGAGCTTTGGCGACACTGAACCCGCCCACCTGTTCCTGGAGGCTTTGGCTGACCGGCTGGATGGGGGCGATGCCTTCGGTGGTTTCAATGACGCCCAGGTGCGGTTCGACGCGCCCAATGGGGCTGAATGCTGGTTCACCGTGTCCGGCATCCATGTCGACGAACTGGATCATGCCGCCCAGAATTACTTCAAGGCCGGGAATGATGCTGAAAACGGCCACTACCTGCTGTTGGTCGCCACTGACATCACCACCCGCAAAGCCGAGGCCGAGCGCGCCCGCATCCAGCAACTGAAGGTGCAGATCGCGGAACAGGAACTGACCCAAAGCATCCGTGAAACCTTGTCCGGCGCCATTTTCCAACTGGAGACGCCGATCAATGTCATCCAGGCGGCGTTGGCGATGTCGCACTCTTCGCCGGAAGCGCTGTACCCCATCCTGCGGCAGGTGCTGGATTCCTCCCTGCGCGCCTTGGACGCCATGCGCCGGGTGCTGCCGAAAGCCGAGCAGGAGCGCCGCTTCCTGGTCAACATCAACCAGATCCTCAAGGATTTGCTGGTCATTTCCACTGACCGGCTGCTGTCTGTCGGTGCCGTGGTCGATTGGAAGCCAGAGCCGGTGCTGCCCACCATCACCGGCAGCGAATCCTCCTTGCGGCGCATGTTCCACTACCTGCTGGACAACGCCTTGCTGTCGCTGGAGGAAGCCGGGCGCCGCAACCCGGAATTGCGCATCCACACCAGCGTGAAGGACGACGCCATTTGGGTGGAGATCACCGACAACGGCGTCGGCATACCCGCCAAGCAGCGCCTGAAAGTGTTCGAACCCTTCCAAAGCGGCTGGAAACGCGGGCGCGGCAAGGCCGGTATGGGCCTGAGCATGGCGCAGGAAATCGTCAACAGCCACGGCGGCGGCATCCGCATTGACCCGGATTACGCCAGCGGCTGCCGTTTCCTGGTCAACCTTCCCATCCGCTACAGTAGTGAGGCCGAAGCATGAGTGACGGGCGCGACGCCTCCCAACTGGAACAGACCCTGACCCTGCTGGAAGACGAACTGGCCTGTATCTACGCAGTCAGCAAGGTGTTGAACCGTTCCCTGAACCTGCCGGACAGCCTGCGTGAAGTGTTGCGCGTCCTGCATGAGCAAGGGCAGTTGGAGCACGGCATGGTCAGCCTGCTGGACGATGGCAGCGGCGACCTGCTGTTGTGGGAGCTGCACCGGCAGGACAAGCCGACGGTGGACAATGTGCGCTACCGTTCCGGCGAAGGCATCATGGGGCTGGTCATGGAAATGGACAAACCCCTGATTATCCGCAAGCTGGCCGATGAGCCACGGTTCCTCGACCGGCTGGGCGTCTACAATTCCGCCCTGCCGCTGATCGCCGTGCCGATCCGTGCGCGCGGCGACGAAATCGTCGGGGTGTTGGCTGCCCAACCGCCAGCGGAGCTGCACCTGCTGGCCGAACGCCGCCGTTTCCTGGAAATGGTCGGCAACCTGATCGGCCAGAACGTGGTGCTCGCCAACCAAGTCGCCAACGACCGGCAGGAATTGCAAAAGGAGCGTGACTCGTTGCGCCGCAAGGTCAAGGGTGATTATGGCTTCGGCAACCTGATCGGGCGCACCCGCGTCATGCAGACCGTGTTCGAACAGGCGCGGCAGGTGGCGAAATGGAACACCACTGTGCTGATCCGGGGCGAATCCGGCACCGGCAAGGAGCTGATCGCCAACGCCATCCACTACCATTCGCCGCGCGCCAACAACGCTTTCATCAAGCTCAATTGCGCCGCGTTACCTGACAACCTGCTGGAGTCCGAACTGTTCGGGCATGAAAAGGGAGCGTTCACCGGCGCGGTCAGCCAACGCAAGGGGCGTTTCGAGCAAGCCGATGGCGGCACCCTGTTCCTGGATGAAATCGGTGAAATCACCCCCGCGTTCCAGGCCAAGCTGTTGCGGGTGTTGCAGGAAGGTGAATTCGAGCGGGTCGGCGGCAGCAAGACCTTGCAGGTCGACGTGCGCGTGATCGCCGCCACCAACCGCAATCTGGAAGAGGAAGTGCGCGTCGGCGATTTCCGCGAGGATTTGTATTACCGCCTCAACGTCATGCCCATCGTCATGCCGCCGTTGCGTGAGCGGCTGGAGGACGTGCCCGACCTGGCCCGTTTCCTGGTCAACAAGATCAGCCAGAAACAGGGCCGCCCGCTGGACATCGGCGACAGCGCCATCCGCTCCCTGATGCACCACAGCTGGCCGGGCAATGTGCGCGAATTGGAAAACTGCATGGAGCGCGCCGCCATCCTCAGCCCGGACGGGCATATCGACGCCCAGGTGATCCGCCTCAGCGGGCTGGACAGCAGCCAGCATTTCGCCGTGGCGGAAACCAGCAGCACCGGAAACAAGGCCAAGATCGATTTCAACGACCCCGACCTGGATGAACGTGAGCGCGTGATCGCCGCACTGGAAGAAGCCGGGTGGGTGCAGGCCAAGGCCGCCCGATTGCTGAATATGACGCCACGACAAATTGCCTACCGTATCCAAACACTAAATATTCAAGTACGGCAAATCTGATACCGAAAGCGCGATCCTCTTCTTGAACAACGGTATCTGTATCACTCATGGGCGGCCTGCGGGCCGCTTTTTCCTGAATTGGCAGGTGTTATGGCTGCTTTTCGATCCCTGCATCAAGTCGGGGTAAGTTGGGAACATTCCCCGCCTGTTGCTTATCCCCAGCGGCCAATGATCAGTTTGCCGCCCGGTTTTTGCTCCATCAGGGTGGTGCGGGCGCTGTAGCGTGGCGCGACGATGTAATCCGGTTCGGATGACCAACTGACGGTTGAATTGCTGATGCGTCCGGCGGCGTCCAGTTCCACCGTCACCTCTTCAGCATAGGTGTTGATCTGCGACAGGCTGCTGGGTTCGGTTTCGGCGGAAGTGTCGCGCACGTCATCAAATGAGCCGACCGCCAGCACCAGCCTGCGGGTGCGGTTGGCGCTGTCGCGCTCGGCCTTGATGACATTGACGGTATGGTCAAAACTGCCATTGCCAGTGTGGTCAATGAAAACCAGGCTGCCGGGTTGCAGCAGGTTGACCGGCACTTCCGGCTTGCCGGTGTCGCCGCCATTGCTGAACGCCGGGTTCCAGTCCCACACACGGGTGCAGGCGCGCGCCACCTGATGGGCGCTGATTTCGGGATAATGCACCGCCACGCCATACAGCATGGATTGTTGGGGGTCGAGTTTTTCCACATTCAGCACCGCCTCGTAACCGGAGCGCTTGACCTGAGTGCCGCTGTCCGAACGGCTGAAAAAGCCACGGGTCTTGTCGCGGGTCGCCACGATCCAGCTTTTTTCCGCCGCGCCGCGCAGGACGGGGTGGGGCAGGGTGATGAAGCGGTCTTCCTGGATCTGTTTGCGGAACTGGTCCATCAGGAACAGCGCCATGCCCTTGCAGTCGGCCTCCACCCGGTTCTGTTTCATCACTTCCCAGTAGGAGCCGAGCCAGACGCCGTAAGCTGTCTGGATGGCCGGGCTGGCCCAGGAAAAAATCTCATTGCTGCTGTTGAGGCGGATTTCCGGCATCCGCAGGCTGCGGAAATTGGACAGGTACGCCAGCGGGTCAGTGGCTTTCATCGCTGGGGTGCGCAAATCCAAGCGGGCGGCCACGCCATCCAGTTTTGAGAGCATGGCCGCGTCAACCCGGCCAGTGACCGGCAGGCTGACCGCCAGTTGGAAAGCTTTGACCGCGTTTTCGGTGTTGCCGCCGAATTTGCCGTCGCACAGGTCATGCAGATGCCCCAGCCGCCCGAGCGCGTATTGCACGGCGACCACCGTCGTGCCGCTGGCCCCGCGTGCGATCTCGCCCTGCAAGCCATTGGGGAACGCCTTGCGTAATGCTGTGTCCTGAAACGCCATGCCCTGACTCCTTGTTGGTTGTTGAGGTTCGCAGTGTATAAATATTCCGGCAGGTTTGCTGAAAATTTGTAAGGGTCAGCCGCTTGCCAGCCGCCTGGCCACGGCGTCGAGCGCCTCGCCGCATGGCTCCCGGACATGCAAGGCGGCGGCCCCATCGGCGCGGGTGGAGCCAGGGTTGAGCAACGCCAGGGGTTTGCCCCATTCCTGCGCCCGCAGGCAAAAGCGGTAGCCGGAGTAGACCTTGAGGGAACTGCCCACCACCAGCAGGGCGTCGGCGGCGCGCAAGGCGTCCAGGCAGCGCCCAACCCGCGCGCTGGGAACTGTTCCGCCGAAAAACACCACATCCGGCATCAGCACCCCGGCGCAGCGGAGGCAGGCCGGAATGCGCACCTGCCGGATATGTTCGCCTTCCAGGAGGGCGTCGCCGTCCGGACGGATCGCCGCCTGGAGGCCGGAGAGCTGCGGGTTTAGCTGCGCAATCCGTTCCTGCATCTCGTCACGCAGGCTGTGCGCACCGCAATCCAGGCACACCACATCGCGCAGGTTGCCGTGCAAGTCGACAACCTGGTGGCTGCCCGCCTGCTGGTGCAGGTTATCGACGTTTTGGGTGATCAGCAGTGGGATGTGCCCGGCTTGCTCCAGTTGCGCCAGCGCATGGTGCGCCCGGTTGGGGCGGGCGCGGGCGATGGTGGTGCGGCCCAGGAAGGAGCGTGCCCAGTAACGCTGGCGCACCGCTTCGTGCTGGATGAAATCGTTGTGTTGCATGGGCGGGCCGCCTTGCCACACGCCATTGTGGTCGCGGTAGGTCGGAATGCCGGAATCCAGGCTGACGCCCGCGCCGGTCAACACCAGCAGACGGGGATGCCGTTCGATAAAAGCCTGTAAGTGTCCGGTTGCGGATAGTGGTTCATGCATGGTGGTTTTTCCTGCCTGAAGTACAGGTAGGACTATAGCAGGCTGGCGGGCGCATGGGCGAATCAGGCTGTTTTGCTTGTCGCCATTACGCCGCGCCGGATAGCTGCGCGCTCAGAACCGGGCGGCGGTTTCGACGGTCTGGCGGGCGATGTCCCGAATTCCTGCCCAGTCGTTGGCTTGCAGTTTGTCGTCGGGGGTGATCCAGGAGCCGCCCACGCACAGGACGTTCGGCAAGGCCAGATAATTGCCGAACGTGTCCGCGCTGATCCCGCCGGTCGGGCAGAAACGCACATCCGGCAATGGGCCATGGATGGACTTGAGCATCTTGATGCCGCCCGCCGCTTCCGCCGGGAAGAACTTCAGCATGTCATAGCCCAACGCCATCAGCTTCATCACTTCCGACACCGTGGCGGCACCAGGCAGCAGCGGCAGGTTGGCTTCCTGCGCCGCTGCCAGCAGGCTGTCGGTCGCACCGGGCGAAACCGCGAACCGCGCCCCGGCGTCCTTGACGGCGCGCACGTCCGCTGGCGTCAGCACCGTGCCCGCGCCGACGATGCTGCCGGGCACTTCGCTCATGGCGCTGATGACTTCCAGCGCCGCCGGGGTGCGCAAGGTCACCTCCAGCACATGCAGGCCGCCTTCCACCAGCGCTTCCGCCAGTGGCCGGGCGATGATGGCGTGCTTGATGACCAACACCGGGATCACCGGCACTTGTGCGCAAATTTCTTTAAGCTTCATGCTCATACTCCTTCCGGAACAGGGAATAACGGGCTGGCGCCATGGGCGGCCGCCCCGACATGGGAACGGAAAATGGCGAACAGCTCACGCCCCAGCCCAGAATGGCTGGCGCTCAGGTCGGCCTGTTCTGGCGCACGGTCGGAGAACCCTGCCGCCAGCACCTCCAGCGTCCCTTGGCCGACATCCAGCCGGATCAGGTCGCCATTGCGGATTTTGGCGATCGGGCCGCCATCCATCGCTTCCGGGCTGACATGGATGGCCGCCGGAACCTTGCCGCTGGCGCCGGACATGCGCCCGTCCGTGACCAGCGCCACTTGCTGGCCGCGATCCTGCAACAGGCCGAGTATCGGCGTGAGGCCGTGCAATTCCGGCATGCCGTTGGCTTTCGGCCCCTGGAAGCGCACCACGCAGACAAAATCGCCCGCCAGTTCGCCCGCCTCGAAAGCGGTTTTCACTTCTTTCTGGTCGTGGAACACCTTGGCGGGGGCTTCGATCAGGTGTTTGTCCGGCTTGACCGCCGACACCTTGATCACCGCATCGCCCAGGTTGCCCAGCAGCCGCACCAGGCCGCCGGTTGGCTGGAAGGCTTCTGCAACCGGGCGCACCACCTCCAGGTCGTGGCTGTCGCCTGCGCCGTCCCGCCAGGCGGCCTTGCCACCCTCATCCAGGAACGCTTCCCGCGTGTACAGATCCAGCCCGGGGCCGGCGACGGTTTCCACATCCTCATGCAGCAGCCCAGCCGCCAGCAGTTCGCGGATCACGAACTGCAACCCGCCCGCCGCATGGAAATGGTTCACGTCAGCCATGCCGTTGGGGTATACCCGCGCCATCAGCGGCGTGATGGCGGACAAGTCGGCGAAATCTTCCGGACGCAGGATCACGCCCGCCGCCCGCGCCATCGCCACCAGATGCAGCAGCAGGTTGGTGGAGCCGCCGGTGGCGTTCAGGCCGACAATGCCGTTGACGAAGGCTTTGGCGGTGAGGATGTAGGCCGCCGGGGTGTAATGCTTGCCGTGCGCGGTCATGTTCAATGCCCGCTGCGCGCCTGCAATGGTCAGCGCATCACGCAACGGCGAGCCTGGGTTGATGAAACTGCTGCCCGGCAGTTGCAGGCCCATGAACTCCATCAGCATCTGGTTGCTGTTGGCGGTGCCGTAGAAGGTGCAGGTGCCGACGCCGTGGTAGGACTGCATTTCCGCTTTCAGCAACTCATCGCGCCCGAGCTTGCCCGCCGCGTATTCTTGCCGTACCCGGGATTTCTCATTGTTCGGCAGCCCCGACACCATCGGCCCGGCTGGCAGGAAAATGCACGGCAAGTGGCCGAAACTGGCCGCCGCGATCACTAGCCCAGGCACGATCTTATCGCATACGCCCAGGAATACGGCGGCGTCAAAGACATGGTGCGCCAGCGCCACGGCGGCGCTCAGGGCGATGACGTCGCGTGAAAACAGGGACAGCTCCATCCCCGGTTGCCCTTGGGTGACGCCGTCGCACATGGCGGGCACGCCGCCCGCCACTTGCGCGGTGCCGCCCACCGCCCGCGCCGCCGCTTTGATGAGTTCCGGGTAATGCTCAAACGGCTGGTGCGCGGACAGCATGTCGTTGTAAGCGGTGACGATGCCCAGATTGCCCGCTTTGTGCTCCACAATCCGCAGTTTGTCGGAGTCGGGGACTGCCGCCACCGCATGGGCCAGGTTGCCGCAGCCCAAATGCCTGCGGGGGTTGCTGACTGCCGCATGTGCAATCTGTTCAAGATAGGCGGTGCGGGCGGCAAGGCTGCGCTCCTCAATCCGTCGGGTGATTTCACATAATCGTTCGTATTGGTTCATGACTAGCCTCTCCCAGGCACAGTGCGCGCAATGCGCGCCGCCGGGCGCGTATGTGCGGATGTTTCATGTTTCTGATGCGTGATTGCGCCGGAATCGCCCCCGATGCATCACGATGGAACAGCGCTGGCAATAGTTTGCGCATTGCGGGGCTGCCGCTTTCACCGGAACTGGCTAGGCCAAACGCTTCAGCGGGTATGACCATACTGCCCATTTAACAACTCCTTGCAGCATTGGTGGCGGCCTGGGTTGCAGGCCGGGTATTTTCCAGTGTTTTTGTCAAAAAATACGCTGCAAGTTTGATGCCAGTAGCGGTGTTGTGGGCGCTTGCCGCCTGCCCGGAGATGTGGTGTTCAGCCAGCGCCGCAACAGCGCCTTTAGCTGTTCCGGCGCAAACGGTTTGCTCAGGTAGTCATCCATTCCCGCCGCCAGGCAACGTTCCCGCTCCCCGGTGATGGCATGGGCGGTCAGGGCGATGACCGGCAAATCCGCAAAACGGGGGTGGGCGCGGATTTGCCGGGTGGTTTGGTAGCCATCCATGCCCGGCATGCTGACGTCCATCAACACCAATTCGACGGATTGTTGGGCAAGGCGTTCCAAGGCGGCGGCACCGCTGTCCACGGC
The DNA here is from genome assembly GCF_035668035.1 of Candidatus Thiothrix phosphatis. Lineage (NCBI taxonomy): Bacteria > Pseudomonadati > Pseudomonadota > Gammaproteobacteria > Thiotrichales > Thiotrichaceae > Thiothrix > Candidatus Thiothrix phosphatis. The sequence continues at coordinate 22,446 of NZ_JAYMYJ010000019.1, forward strand.
GATCACGTCGACGCCGATGGCGTTCAGCAGTTCACTGCCGAAAAACAGGTTCATGGGTTCATCATCCACCAGCAGCACGCGGTGCCCGTAGAACCAATCCGCCGTGACGGTTGCTGTTTCCGCTTCCACTTGGGGTTCCGCCTGCAATGGGAAGCGTAGGGTGAAGAAAAAACAGCTCCCCTCGCCGGGATGGCTTTCCACCTCCAGCGTCCCGCCCATACGTGCGACCAGCTTGTGGCTGATGGCCAGCCCCAGGCCGGAGCCACCATAACGGCGCGCGGTGCTGCTGTCGGCTTGCGAAAAGGGCTGGAACAACTGCCGTTGCTGTGCCGCGCTGATGCCGATGCCAGTGTCGCTGACGGAAAAACGCAGCGTGGCTTCATCATCCGAGGCTTGCAACGGGGCGACTTGCAGGACGACATGGCCGTGCTCGGTAAATTTGAGGGCGTTGGTTTGCAGGTTCAGCAGCACCTGTTTCAGCCGGGTTGGGTCACCCACCAAACAGCGTCCGGGCGGCGGTTGGAAACGGTTGTCCTGTTGTAGGGCAAGCCGTTTCCTGTTCGCCTGTTCCATCAGCAGTTGCTCGGTCTGGTGCAGCACGTCGTCCAGCGTGAACGGGATGTTTTCCAACCGCAGCTGGCTGCTGTCCGCCCGCGCCAGATCCAGGATGTCGTTGACCAAATCCAGCATGTGGTGGGCAGAAATTTCCAGCTTGTGGACATAATCCTGCTGTTTGCCGGAAAGAGGGGTGATTTTCAGCAGGTTGCCTGCGCCCACAACAGCGTTCATGGGCGTGCGCAATTCGTGGCTCATGGTCGTCAGAAATTCGTCCTTGGCTTTGTTGGCGGCGGCTACGCGCTCGGCCTGTTCCCGCGATTGGCGGATTTGCTCGGCCTGGGTCAGTGACAGCAGGACAAGCGACAACAACAATCCCGCATACGGCCCTTCTGACAAGAAAGGATAATTCCCGATCAGCCCGAGTGTCCTTAACAATGCCGGTATGATGCTGGCCACAAAGATCAGGACGGCGAAAATCAGTGATGAAGCCAGTTTGACGCCGCGCAGCGACAACATGACCAGCGCCATCACCACCAGGAAGGTCAGTATGCTGGCCAAAGCGCCGACCAGCATCAGCCCGTATGGCAGGAGCGAGATCACCGGGGCCAACAGGCACACCAGCCAAAAGTAGCCGCGAAACACTTGGTACATGCCGGGCAGTGTTGTTTGCATGGACACAATGCTGACGCTGAAACTGGCGCAGCTGGCCAGCGCCACCAGCGCCACACTGTTGCTGACCGGCTGGAACAGCGCCTTGAAAGAACCAAAATAATGCAGCAATCCCATGTGGTTCCCCAACGTCAGCGCAAACGTCAGGATGAAAACCGACAAGGCCAAAAAGCTATGGTCACGCAGGTACAGGAAATACATGAAGTTGTAGAACGCCAGGGTCAGCAGGCCGCTGAACACGAAACTGATCAGGGGGTATTCCATCACCACCCGTTGCAGCATGCCGGGCGCGGTGTGCATATCCAGCATCAGGTACAACGGGTCTTGGTTGTTCTGGATACGCATGTAGAGCGTATAGGGCGTATCCTGCCTCAGGTTGAGGTGGTAAAGGTTATCCTTGAAATAGGGGAGGCTGGTGTTTTTGGCGAAGGGTTGCGAGACGCCGCCTTGACGCACATACAAGTCGCCGGTTTGGGACAACGAACCCGGCAAACGCAGATACCAGTTGGTTTCCTGGGTGCGGTTGACCAGCTTGGCCCGTAGCCAATAGGCTGAATGGGTGAAACCCAGTTCCAGCGCGTCCAGCCGGTTGCGGGAAAAGCGGGCGTCGTAGGTGCCTGATGCCACATCATCCAAACTCAGTTGGCCGCTGGGGTCGGCAAGAATCTCGAAATGCTGGGTGACGCGGAAAGGTTCACCGCTAACGGTAGGGTTGGTCAGGAGCAAGAGCGCATCTTCCGCATGGCTTTGTGCAGGCAGAAAAAACAGCAAACAGCATAGCCATGGCAAAATAACGCCTCGCATGGCGGGAATGTCACCGCTCAATTTCGCTTTCACATAGAAGCCCACCCCTGGCGCACCCTCAGATTTACTCCCTATCACTGTTGGCAAGTATAGCAAGCCTGCGGAAAGGCCGCCGGGTCAGACCGGCTGCTTTTCCAACTTAATTCATGGCGTGGCTGTTTTAGGGGGCGGTGGCGGAATCCAGCACTGGCGCGCTACGCTTGTGCTGTTGGCTGACGCGGGGGGCTGATGGGTGGGGTGGCGCAGGCCAATCGTGGCGGTGGCGTGATCAGGCGGTCACTTGTTTTTTCCCCGGCTGCATTTCCTCGCGGATGACGCGGCGCAAGGTCATTTCCAGCGACTGGCCTCCCTGCTTGATATGGGCCTTCAGGGCGTCATTGATCAGGCTTTGATAATTGCCGCCGTTCCTCACTTGGTCGCGGAACCACTGGACGACATCAGCGTCCAGCCGGATGGTGATCTTTTCCTTGTTGCCCTTGAGGGTGGCGCGAGATGGGCCATTGCCAAAGTCATACTGTCCGTTCATGTTATCTGCCAATTGTTTTCGTTGATCTGGATCAAAATAAAATTTTCCCTGTACTTGGCTCTTGTACATACAGACAGGCCAAGAGTCAACGCCTATTCTTGCCGCCCAACATAACACTGTCATGAAAATGGATTAGCATTTCCCGTTTGGCCGGGATATTTTTATTTCCCAATCTTGAAATTGTGAGGAAGCAAATGGAGCACGACAACAACATGGAGCAAGACCAAAGCCACGACTGGCTACAGGCGGAATTGGACGACACCCTGGATGACCTGTTTGAGATGGAGTTCAACGAACCCATGCTCAGTCAGGAAATCCGCAAGCTTTACAAGCGCCAGCACCCGGACATGCTGGATAACCGCGTTTATTACAGCAACCTGTTGCGCCTCCAGTCCGAGCTGATCAAGTTGCAGTACTGGGTGGAACAGACCAAAGCCAAGGTGCTGATCATTTGCGAAGGGCGTGACGCTGCGGGCAAGGGTGGCGTCATCAAACGCATCACCCAGCGTTTGAACCCGCGCGTCGCCCGGGTGGTGGCACTGCAAAAGCCGAGCGACCGCGAACTGACCCAGTGGTATTTCCAGCGCTATGTGCCGCACCTGCCTTCCGGCGGTGAAATTGTCCTGTTTGACCGTTCCTGGTACAACCGCGCCGGGGTCGAGCGGGTGATGGGTTTCGCCAGCGATGACCAGGTCGAGCAGTTCTTTCAGGACGTGCCGGAATTCGAACGCATGCTGGTGCGTTCCGGCATCATCCTGCTGAAATACTGGTTCTCGATCACGGATGAGGAGCAGCAGTTGCGGTTCATGATCCGCATCCACGACCCGATGAAGCAGTGGAAACTCAGCCCGATGGATTTGCAGTCCCGCGTCCGCTGGGAACAGTACACCAAGGCCAAGGAAGAAATGTTCGAGCGCACCAATATCCCGGAAGCGCCTTGGTACATCGTCGAAGGCAACGACAAGAAGCGCGAGCGCCTCAACTGCATTGAGCATATCCTCTCGCAAATCCCATATGAGGACACTTCCACCGAGAAAATCGCCTTGCCTGAGCGGGTGTTCAACCCCAACTACGAGCGCCGCACCTTGCCGGATGAGCTGTACGTGCCAAAGGTTTATTGAGTGCGCAAACGGGTGGGTCAGGCGGGTTGGCGGGAATGCTCACGGATCAGCGCAATTTCCGCTGCGCCAATGCCCAGCGATTCCAGAAAGTCCTGATGGGCTTCGGGGGAGCGCTGTTCGAATTCGCGGTGCCATGTTCGCATGCCCGCCTCGTCCAGCCCGGCGGCGCGCAGCATTTCCACCCAGCGTTCCTTGCTCATGGTGCGGCTGCCGCGCAGGGCGGAAGCGGAGCCAAGCAGGCGCACAAGCACCTGCTGTTGCTGGCGCATCCGGCTGATGTCGCGGTTGAGCGCCTGAAGGTGGCGTTCCAGCACGGCGGCGGGTTTGTCCGTGCTGGAAGCCAACAGGGTGCGGATGTCCGCCAGCGGCAAACCGGCGTCACGGTAAGCCTGGATTTGCGTCATGCGCTGCACGGCCTGCTCCGTATACAGACGGTAGCCGCTGGCGCTGCGCATAGAGGCGGGCAGCAGGCCAATCGCGTCGTAATGCAGCAGGGCGCTGCGCGACAGGCCGAAACGTTTCGCCAGTTGGCTGATGGTGTACATCCGCTGTCCCCGTTGTCAGCGGGAAGCTTGGCGGATTTGCGCCGTCTCTTCCGCCGGGATTTGCAGCCATTCCAGGAACGCCTGGTGCTGCGCCGGGTGACGCTGCTCAAACAGGCGATGCCACTGGCGCATGGCGGCTTCATCCAGACCGGCGGCGCGGAAAAGCTCCACCCATTGGGTTTTGTTCAGCGTGCTGTTTTGCATTGATGTTCTCCTGTTGTTGATTGGGACAGGGGTAAGGCTAAAGTGTGAAGCCGTAGACGGGTCAAGGGGATGATGGCGCTTGGTGCGGCTCCTGTTTAAAATGCCTACCCTTCACCGCAGTGCCACCCAGGCGCTGAACCAACCAACCCATGGCGGACAGTATGATTGATCGCAGGCATCACGTATTCCTGATCCCATTATTGG